>NZ_ALVC01000396.1:0-897 GCF_000293195.2 Sphingomonas sp. LH128 | reverse complement strand
GGGCGCCGCGCCCGCGGAAACCCAAATAACCCTACGTCAACGCCGCCTTCCGTCGGCGCTTACATTGCTCATTGGGCCGGGTGAGAATGCTACCGCTCTGCAGCTCTGCAGCTCTGCAGCTCTGCAGCTCTGTGCTCGAGCGGTTTTCTTGTTTGGTTTCGGAATTCTGTGTGTGCGAATAGCTGGACGCAGAACCTTCGCCCAATACGCGCCGCTTGATATTATCGTCGTGCTCATCGCATGTTCCAACGTCAGCCGGGTCATGACCGGAAAAGTCGCGTCGGTGCCGGCATTGAGCGCGACATTGGTTCTGGTCATCTGCACCGGGTTCTCGCACACGCAACGCTGCGATGCGGCTTTTTGTCATGGCTTGTCAAAGAGCGACCGATCAAGATTATCAAATACGGTCATGTCGATGAGGATGCTCTGAGGCGCGCCGAATTGAGCCGCGAAGATATGCTCGAAGCCATTCGGCTCGAGCAGGTGGGCGATCCCGCAGATGTTGGCGCCGCCTACGTCGAAGGAAGCGGAAAAGTGAGCGTTGTTCCCAAACGGAACCGCTAAGCTGGTTCCAGGCGCTGGTCGGTCCCCATGCCAGTTTTCACGCCCGCATGGCCTCGTTTTCGGATCATTACGCTGGGTTTTGTCGCACAATGTTCGACTGTATGCAGATCGTTTAAGATGAATTTTACGCGGTACGCGTGGCGGCGTCCAAGGATAATACGTTTCAGGACGCGACCATTCACCGCCCGGGCGGCGACGGCGTCTGCGTGGCGACAACTACGATGGCCGGTCGTGTTGCCTCAAGCAAAGATGTTCCCGAGGCGTTTGCCGTTGCCTCATCAGAATGGTTCCCATAGCCGATTGGGCCAGATCTTTCCATCCATTGCCTGTTCG
>NZ_ALVC01000395.1:0-2400 GCF_000293195.2 Sphingomonas sp. LH128 | reverse complement strand
CGCCGATGCCAAGGCGCTCGACGAAGCCGGAGCGTTCTCGATCGTGATCGAGGGCGTCGTCGAGACGATCGCCATCGAAGCCACCCGCGCCATCGCCTGTCCCAGCATCGGCATCGGCGGCTCGGCACAGTGCGACGGGCAGGTACTGGTTACCGAGGACATGCTCGGCATGTTCGAGCGGGTGCCGCGCTTCGTGAAGAAGTATGCCGACATGGGCTCGGTGGTTTCGGAAGCAGCCGCGCAGTACGCCGCAGAAGTGCGCGATCGCAGCTTCCCCGGCATCGAGCAGACTTACCAGCCGAAGTGACCGGGTCCGGTGGCCCACGCGAAACCGGCTTTTCCGGTTTCGCCCTTTGCGGTGGTTTATCCTCCCTGTCGCGCAGCGATGGGGAGGGGGACCGCCCGCGCAGCGGGTGGTGGAGGGGTAGAACCCCCTCCGTCAGCCCTGCAGGCTGCCACCTCCCCATTGCTTCGCAACAGGGAGGATGAACTACCGCTCACCACCCCAATCAGACCACCCACCCCGCTCAGCATGAGCGGGGTGGGTGGGACAACGTCCATTTCCCACCCACTCAGCTGTAGTCGCCGTCGAAAATACGGCACGGAAGCATGCCCGGCTCCTAGCGTGCCGCCCTGCCCTGCAACCGGCGACGGGCCTCGGCGACGGGCGCGGTATTGCCAAGCAGCGCCTGCGCCTTGTCGAGCAGCGCCCGCGCTTGTGGGGCATAGTCCCCGCTTGCCGCATAGCTGTATCCCAGGGCCTGCGCCGCAAGCGGATTCGATCGCTGGAGGCGATAGGCCGCGAGCGCATTCTCCCGCGCAGCGGCAAGGTCACCGGTGCCGGCCTCCGCCATGGCAAGGTCTGCGCGCAGATCCACGTCGCCCTCGCCGCCATTGTTGCGCAGCCACGCCAGGATCGTCCGGGCGCGCCCGAGATCGCCCGCGCCGACCGCCAGTTCCGCCGCCGCGCGCAAGGCCGGGCGGCTGGTGGGGTTCTGGCCGAGGTAGGCGGCGACCAGTTCGCGCGCGCCCTTTTGGTCGTGCGCCATCGCATAGGCCGCGAACCGGCGCTCGAAGAGGCTTTCCGGCAGCCGGATCTGCGAAGCCAGCGCGTAGCGCTCCTGCGCCTCGGCGACGTGACCCATCGCCAGTTGCACGTCGCCTGCGAGGGCCTGCGCATCGTAGAATCCGGGGTCGGACCGGCGCAGCGCCTCCGCTGCGACTTGCGCCTCGCCGGTCTGGCCGAGATGCAACATCTGGCCGATGCGGCCGCTCTCGCCCAGTACCCGAAGCTGCGCGCCCTGTCCCCTCGCCGCCCGATCAAGCAACTCCCCTGCATGCTGACGATCGCCGAGAACTTCCCAGGCCCGCGCCACGGTGGTGAGCATGTAGGGCGAGGCGTCACCGTCGGCGATGTCGTCGGCGAAGCGCAGGATGGCATAGCGGTACTGCCCCGCCATGACGATCGCGCGCAGAAGCAGTTCGCGGGCGTGCATATTGCCCGGGCGCAGCCGCAGCGCCGCTTCGAGCGCCTCGGCCGCCGCTTCCGGGTTGTCGGCAGCGATCTCGGTGATGCCGCGCAGGATGAGCACGGCAGGCTGGTCGTCGAGCTTGCCCTTTGTCCGCGCCAGCAGCCCGCGCGCGAGGCCGTAGTTGCCCGCCCTCGCCGCCAGCACCGCCTGCAGGTAGAAGGCGCGCGGGTTCTTCGGACTGAGTTCGAGCACGCGCCGGGTGATCGTCAGGCACTCGCTCGCGTGGCCCAGTTCGCCCAGCGTCGCGGCATATTCAAGCAGGACCGAGACGTCCTTGGGATCGTGCGTGATCGCGCTCTCAAACCACGGGATCGCAGCCAGCAGGCCATAGCGATCGCGCACCAGCTGACCCCGGAATTCCAGCGCGCGCACGTTGCCCTCGTCTAGTTTCAGCGCGCGGTCGGCCGCCTCGATCGCCAGCAGGTGCTCGCCGCCCGCATAGCGCAGGCGCCCGACCTCGACCCAGAGCCCGGCATCGTTCGGGGTGATCGCCAGTGCCCGGTCGTAGGCACGTCCGGAAGCCGGAAGGTTGCCGTCGAGCCGCTCCAGCAGCCCCAGTGCGCGCCAGCCCTCGGCGGCGCTGCCTTGCGTGAACTCGCCGCGGGCAAGATAGGGCCGCGCGCGGTCGCGGCGGCTCTGTGCGAACAATGCCTCGCCCATGTAGGCGTTGACCTCTGGCGGTGCGGCTCCCTGTTCGAGCGCCGCGCGCAGCTTCATTTCCGCGTCGATGCCGTCACCCCGGGCGATGGCCTTGCGGCCTTGCCCGATGAGCTTGTCGGCGCGGGAAATCTCGCCGACGGCAACCGGCGTCGCGGTCGTCAGCACCAGCGAGAAGCACACGGCCAGCACCAGCAGCGGCGGGATCACC
>NZ_ALVC01000394.1:0-1335 GCF_000293195.2 Sphingomonas sp. LH128 | reverse complement strand
GCGCGTCGGGATCGGTGGGTACGAAGGACAGGATTTCGGGGCCGCCGAGGCACTGCTCGATGGTCAGGCGATAGCCCGGCAGCGGCTGGCGGCGGACGATGTCACGCAGGTCGTAGGCGAAATGCTTGAGCGGTGAGAGACTGCCGGACTTGGCGTGCAGATGCGGGAAGTCGAAGCTCCACCCGAACTCCTGTTTGCCGCCATGCTTGCGCACCAAGCGGTAGAGCCAGCGCTCCAGACCGCCAGTCAGCCCGAAGTAGTTCCGGTCGATTGTGAGGACCAAGGCATCGTCAAGCACCGCGCCGTAGAACCAGTCGGGGACGATCAGCTCGAGCCCGAGCGGGCGGCCGCGGTGATCGGCGCGCTCCTTCCATTCGTTGATCCAGGAGAAGCGGTGCATTCGCCGCTCGGTCGGCTGGCGGATGGATGTCGCGATGGTGGTGGACTGGAGTCGGTCGAGCGCGGCCTTCAGGCGGTCGTAATCGCGCAGCGAGACACCGCGTCCAATGAAGTTCAGAATCTCGTAGGGCGTGGTCGCCATGAGCCGCGACGGGCGGAGGCCGACGTCGCGGGCCTCGACGATTTGGGAGGCCGCCCAGATCAGAACATCGGCGTCCCAGATCGTCGCCATGCCGTGCTCGGGCACGGCTTCAACACGGATCTTCACCGAACCGGCCTTGAAGTCGATCGGTGCCAGGCGCTTCGACTTGGCAAGCGAGAAGAACGGATAGGCCATGAGGTCCTGCGTGTCGCGCGGCGCGAGATCGCCGGGCAGCGCCCGGAACAGATCGAGTTGCGCACGCTCGTCGTGCTGTGTGTGACGGGACGACATGGCGGGTCGTCTCAGCGCGGCTGACGGCCGGCGAAGCGGCGGTCCGTGGGCTCCTGCCGCTTGGCGGGCAGCACCGTGCCGCGCGGATCGGAGGTCGAGCTGACGAGGCCGCGATCGGCCCAGGTCTGCAAATCTTCGATGGCGTAGACGACCCGGCCGCCGAGCTTCCGGTAAGCCGGGCCGGTGCCATAGGTCCGGTGCTTCTCAAGCGTGCGTTCGGAGAGTCCGAGGAAGCGAGCGGCTTCCTGCGTGCGCAGGTAGCGTGGCGGGATGCCGGCGGTAGTTTCGGCCATTGTCGAGCCTCCGTGATCTCATCGGGGGCCGCTGCCGTCAGGCGGCGGTTTGAGAGCACGGTGGCGTGAAGACGGTGGGTCGGACGATGTCGAAGATAGAAATCTAGTGCCGACACGCGCCAAGCGATCGACGGCGGGTTATGATCGACGGGGCCGGCGCAGGAGGGAGCGGTAACCGCCTTCGACGAGTTTCACGCCGTCGCGCACGAG
>NZ_ALVC01000393.1:0-5006 GCF_000293195.2 Sphingomonas sp. LH128 | reverse complement strand
CAGCCAATTCCTACTTCAGAACAGTGCCTTACGCTACTCCCGCCAACCCTCTCGAGCACTCCGGTGAATAACAGCGGTTAAGGACATGCGCTGGCTCGCCATCCTTGCCAACCGGCGTGGGTACATGGCGCGGGCCGTGCGTGAATCGGGGGCAGATGTGCTGCATGTAGCGGCACGCAATCTGGTCGTGGGCAAGACGCCCGCCGAACTGGTGGCGGACAAGACGGTCTGGAATTGAGCGCTCAGGCTACGAGCGCGAGGATGGTTTCCGGCTCGATCGGCTGATGCCGTGAGACGCGGAAGGGTTGCAAGGGGTTGTCGGTGCGCACGACGAACTGGTCGGCGCCGGTAGTGTCGCGAAGCTGACAGGCGACGGCATAGCACTTCTCGAACGAGGTGAGATGGCGGCGGCGGGCTGATAGAGACGAGATAGTCATAGGTTTGTCCTTCGGGTGATGTCCTTCGGGTGATGTGCGCAATGCGCGGGAACGAGCCATGCAGGTTCGTTCATCTTAAATTGACCCATTGCGATGTATCGTGCTTGCAGCCGGAATTGACGTTGAGGCGTTGCTACGGCTGATCCACGGTAATGCATGGGTCTCATTCAATCGACGGGGTCGAAGCCGCTGCTACGGTTTCGGCCCCGTTATTGCATCGAGGCGGCGCTGGCGCTCGGCGCGCAGCTGCTCGACCAGGCGTGGATCGGCATGTGTCTGGATCAGGCGTAGAAGTACGGCGTCGGGCAGACGCATGGGATCGAGGCGTGGTCCTTTCGGTTTGGGCTCCATGCGGCCGAGGCCCAGCAACACGATGCGGTTTCGGACTTCGACGAGGCGTTCACCGCGCTCAGCGCGGGTGAAGGCGCGATCGAGGCCGTAGAGCCAACCGGAATCGGCATGAACAAGCATGGCTTCGCAGCGCGTGAGATCATCGGCGTGCCGGCATTGACGGATGCGCTCGACCGTCAGTTCGCGTGCGGTGGTGCGCACGCGCGCGTAATGATCGCTGCTC
This sequence comes from Sphingomonas sp. LH128, assembly GCF_000293195.2. Lineage (NCBI taxonomy): Bacteria > Pseudomonadati > Pseudomonadota > Alphaproteobacteria > Sphingomonadales > Sphingomonadaceae > Sphingomonas > Sphingomonas sp. LH128. Next base: position 3,995 of record NZ_ALVC01000393.1, on the reverse strand, counting down.
GGGCTCTCGATCGCGAAGAGGCGGTGCATGTGGCGGACCCATGAAGCCATGCTTTCCCAGGCGAACGCGGCGGGCGTCGATTTATCGGCCTTGCGATATGCGCGCAGCGGCGGCGCCGATCGAGGTGGTTGCTTGTCGCCGTGAAACAGGTCGGGTTGCCGCGCGCTCATGTGATCGGCTCGATGTCGCGAACCTCGACCATCCGGATCTTGGCGGTGCGCTCTGCACCGACAGGGTCGAGGAAGACATAACAGTGGTCAGCGAAGGTGCCGTTGCACAATCTCCAGATGACGCCTTCGCGGCCGAGGAAAAGGTGTGGTCCATACGCGGGATCTACGGCTCCCGGAGCATCGACGATGCGGACCCGTTGGCGCACCCGAAGCCAGTTTGCTGCGCCCTGCAGAATCGCGGCTTTGTCGTCCCTTGAGAGGTAGGCGGGGCGATCTGCCCGTTCCGGCCCGAAGGTGGCAAGGGGATCGTCCGCGATGCGATCGAGCTTTGCTTCGATCGTTTCCATGGCCGGTGTCTCGACCTCTGCCGCAGGCCGGTGCCGCCGGTAGTGGGTGATGGTTCGCCCGCTGAACAAGTCCGCCTGGGAGCCGAGGACGCGCTTGCTTTGCTGTTCGAGCTGATAGGCTCGGCGCCAGTGGTCATCAGGGGTGAGGGCGCGAGCTGGCGTAGGTTCGGAATAGACGATCGCCATAAGCTCGGCGAACTCTTCGGGAGACACTGTAGCGAGTTTGCGATTGTATCGCATGCCCCCAGCGCGAAGCGCTTTGCTAGCTTCGGTCATGGGTTGTGACCCCGAAATGGCCGGCCACCGCAGTTAGATGTGCAGCGAGCGCCCGTTCAGCATCGGCCGGGTCGGGCAGCGAGGCGACCGGGAAAAGGCAGGGATACCGGAAATCCAAACGGGCATGGTAATCCGACAGATGACGGATCAGCCGTGATGCGTCGGCCGAGATCAGTTGGGAATCCGGGCACTGCCTGAGGTAGGACCGCTCAGCCCCATAAAGATCGTGACTGATGAAATGCATGAGGTCCATCTCGTCGAAGCCGTGCTTTTTGAGCAGCGATTTCAACGACAGCTCCAGGGCGTGACCCACGCTCTGCCAGAAAGGCGCTTCACACTGGTTCCCGTCCAGCAATGCGCGCGTGGCACGGCCGTATTCGAGCGCCATTCGCAGATATCGGAAGCCCAAATCTTCATCGCTGCGAGATTGCTCACGCATTGGTTTCTCCTCGAGGCTGATTGAAGTGCTGCTTTCGCGGCCAGGATTGACCTACAGCGGGTGTGGCCCTAGAACGGCAATCGCTCTAAGATGTTGATATTTAACATAATTCTTATTATCGCGCCGCCGTTTCGGGGTGTTGCCCGCAAGGCTGGCGCGTGAGATCATCGCGCTTCCAGTATCGAAGGAGCGCGGATGATGGAGCCCGAACAGATGACCGACAAAGAGTTGGTCGATGCCTGGGACAAAGTCGAAGACGGTGAAAACCTGACCGATTTTGAACAGGCCGTTCTCGATGAAATCGAGCGGCGCAATATCGATCTGTAGAAGTCCGTTAGGATTATGACGATTTGTCGCAGCAACAGCCCGGCGACTTGAACAAGACCGTATTGGTGTTAGAGGCGCTGGCAGGTGCCGGGTAAACGCGACCGCCCGGCACCGCCTCTCGGATTAGATCGTCGTTTGGTTGGGTTGGAAACTGATGCGCAGCCCCAACGCGCCGGCAATCTTGCCGATAGTCGCGAAACTCGGATTTCCTTCACCCGACAGGGCCTTGTAGATACCCTCCCGACTAAGCCCGGTATCGCGGGACAGCTTGCTAATATTGCGAGCACGTACCACGTCCCCAAGAGCTGCTGCGATCAAAGCGGTATCGCCATCTTCCGCAGCGGCTTGCAGATATGCCGCAATGTCCTCTTCAGTCTTGAGGAAGTCGGCGGGATCGTAACGGCTAAAAGTCACGTCCATGGTTTCATTCCTTCCATGCGGCCGCAATTGATTTGGCCTGCGCTATGTCGCGAGCCTGACTGCTCTTGTCACCACCACAAAGCAGGACAATTAGGATTGGCCCGCGCTTCATATAATACACGCGATAGCCCGGCCCATAATCGATACGAAGTTCGGATATTCCGTCCCCTACGGGTTTAACATCGCCTGCATTTCCAAGGCTCAATCGACGCAGACGGACTTGTATCCGGGCTTTCGCATTTGAATCGCGCAAACCAGCCAACCATTGGTTGAAGGTGTTAGACTGGATCATCTCGATCATCTGATAACCCTAGTTGACAGGCTCCGTGTTGTCAACTCTGGCTGACAATATGCGGCCCGTGGGTAGTGAAAGCTATAGATCTTCGCGCACCATGATTGTCATGACGCGGCGCGTGACGCTGGCATCAGTGGGGTCAGGCGAACCCCATTTCAGATCGGCGTCGTAGGCGTCGATCTGGAAATAGACGGTTGTTCCCCGGTATTCGATCTGGCCACGCTCCCGCTCGGTCCTGTCGTCGTTGGGATATGTGAACTTGCGGACTTCGGCGAGGATCTCGGCTTGGGCGACAAGCTCGGCCATGGTGTTCTTGGCGAAGGTGCCAAGGCAGGTGCGGGTAATGACGATCCGTCCGGTGCGATCGAGGCCATGGCGGCAGCGATCGTTGAGACGGGCGATGATTTCCCGTTCGGACATGCCGGCGGTGGCAGTTGCGAGGGACATGGCAATTCTCCTGTGGGTCAGGCGGCGAGACGGGGACGCTGCGATGCGGGCACCGCAGCGTTGAAGCGCTCGATCCAGCTGCGCATGGTCGGGCGCTCGTTGACGGGGATCGATGCGGCGACGTCCTGAAATCGGATCAGGTCGAGCGGGGCTTCGCTGATGATCTGGTCGATGTCCTCGGCGGGCAAAAGCCGTTCGTGGCGGATGAAATCCGTCATTCGCCCCGGCCTCGCTCGCGTGGATTTGCGCCAGAGACCTTCGACCGTGTGCAGCCGGGGCGCGGCGCGGGCTTCGACAAGAACGATCAGGCGAAGGCACCATACCGGCAGGTCTCGAACCTCTGGCGGGGTCATTCCGATGCAGAACCAGCAGCTCGATTTAGGCGGAACCGGGAGGCCAGCGGCGGCGATCCGCCGTTCGCAGGCTTCGCGGTCCATGCCCCATTCGCGCAGCGGGTAGCGATAGTCGTAGAGCGGATCGTCAATCTTGACCGCGTGGGTGTAGCGCAGCGTGTCGCGCTTGCCGGCATCGAAGCCGATCAGCCGCGTCACTTTCTGGTCCCTCGCCCATGCGTCGACCGCCGGCTGCCATGTCTTCAGGAAGGCGTCCTGTGGAGATTTCTTATATTTCAGCGAACAGCTTGAACCGCCGAGCGATTTGCTGGGCAGCGTAGCGTTCGTGAGCGCCATTTCGAGCAGAGAGTAGTAAGGCGGCCAGTGTTTGAAGCGGCGCGGTTGATAGCGCACGATTTCGAACGGGATGCCTCGTGCGGCCATCCATGGCCGGATGACGTCGAGGTACTCGTAAGTGGCCGGTTTCTCGACGCCCGTATCGGCGGTGATGACAAGGTCGGGCTTTTCGCCGCGCGCTTCCAGTTCGACCAGAAGTGCGGTGGAATCGACACCGACGCCGTAGGCGAGGACGTTCGGGGCCCGAGGCGGCAGGAGATAGTCCGGGACGCGGCCTCCCACGTTCCCGCTCTCAGCGCAGTTCTTCGAGAACATCATCGCAAAGCTGCGCATCCTCGCGGGCAAACCGTTCGACGCGCGGCATGTCCCCCATGTCGATCACTTCGTAATCGTCGGACATGAAGGTCCAGTCTTCCTCGCGGAAGTCGTCATGCCAGCACCAGGTTCCGTCGGACCAGAGGACGAGTTTGATGCCTTCGTTGGCGTTCGGGGCGGCAGTCGGCTGAGTTTTGGGGCACATGCTGCATCTCCTGCTGGCGCGGAAAATCCTTGCCTTCGCCTTCACCCCTCCCCCTTCCCTTTCGC
>NZ_ALVC01000392.1:0-9255 GCF_000293195.2 Sphingomonas sp. LH128 | reverse complement strand
GCTCGCGTCGCTGGCGACACGGGCAGCCCGGAAGTCCAGGTTGCGATCCTCACCGAGCGCATCAAGAACCTGACCGAGCACTTCAAGGCTCACCACAAGGATAACCACTCGCGTCGCGGTCTGCTGGCCATGGTCAACAAGCGCCGCTCGCTGCTGGACTATCTGAAGAAGAAGGATGTAGCGCGTTACAACTCGCTCATCCAGAAGCTCGGTCTGCGTAAGTAAGAACCGAGACGACGGCCCGCCTCGGCGGGCCGTTTTGCATTTGTCATATACGATGTGGTATGTGCCAGCCGCCCGTCATCCCAGCGAAAGCTGGGACCGCTGGCCGGGCCGCACGAACTGTCGGCAAGGCGCTTCTACGAAAGGGCGCGTCTAAAGACAGCCACCGGTCCCAGCTTTCGCTGGGATGACGGGGGAACGAAATAACCGGGCATCCTCGCAATTCGGCGCAGGCAGCCCAGGGGCGACGAAAAAGCCCCGCACCGGACCGGGACGGTATCCCCGGCAGTAAGCCCCGCATGGCAATAGGGCCGCGCGGGTCAAGGAAATCGAAAATGTTCGACGTAAAGACCGTAAGCATGGAGTGGGGCGGCAAGACCCTCACCCTCGAAACCGGCCGCATCGCCCGTCAGGCCGACGGCGCCGTCCTCGCAACCTACGGCGAGACCGTGGTGCTCTGCGCCGTGACCGCCGCGAAGTCGGTGAAGGAAGGCCAGGACTTCTTCCCGCTGACCGTCCACTACCAGGAAAAGTATTCGGCTGCGGGCCGCATCCCCGGTGGCTTCTTCAAGCGTGAGCGCGGCGCGACCGAAAAGGAAACGCTGACCAGCCGCCTGATCGACCGTCCGGTCCGCCCGCTGTTCCCCGAGGGCTTCTATAACGAAATCAACGTCATCGCCCAGGTCCTGAGCTATGACGGCGAGACCGAGGCCGACATCGTCGCGATGATCGCCGCCTCGGCCGCGCTGACCATCTCGGGCGTGCCCTTCATGGGCCCGATCGGCGCCGCGCGCGTCGGCTTCGTTGATGGCGAATACACGCTGAACCCGAAGCAGACCGCTGCTCTTACCGACGGCCGCCTCGATCTCGTCGTCGCCGCCACCGGCGATGCCGTGATGATGGTGGAATCGGAAGCCAAGGAGCTGACCGAGGAAGAGATGCTGGGTGCCGTCGTGTTCGCGCATGACGAGATCAAGAAGGTCGTCAATCTCATCATCGACCTGGCGGAAAAGGCCGCCAAGGAGCCTTGGGACATCGACCTGTCGGACAACACCGCCGACATCAAGGCGAAGCTCAAGAAGGCCGTCGGCAAGGACGTCACCGCCGCCTACAAGCTGACCGACAAGTCGGCCCGCTCCAATGCCCTCAACGCCGCGCGCGCCAAGGCCAAGGAAGCGTTCTCGGGTGAAACCCCGCAGCTCCAGATGGTCGCCATCAAGACCATGAAGAAGCTGGAAGCGGACATCGTTCGCGGCGCCATCCTCAAGGACGGCAAGCGCATCGACGGTCGTACGCTGGAGCAGGTTCGTCCGATCGAGGCGATCGTCGGCTTCCTGCCGCGCACCCACGGTTCGGCGCTGTTCACCCGCGGTGAAACGCAGTCGATCTGCACCACCACGCTGGGCACCAAGGACGCCGAGCAGATGATCGACGGCCTCGAAGGCCTGTCGTACTCGTCGTTCATGCTGCACTACAACTTCCCGCCCTACTCGGTCGGTGAAGTCGGCCGCTTCGGCGCGCCGGGCCGCCGCGAAGTCGGCCACGGCAAGCTGGCATGGCGCGCGCTGCACCCGGTGCTGCCCGCCAAGGAAGACTTCCCCTACACGATCCGCGTTCTCTCAGACATCACTGAGTCGAACGGTTCGTCCTCGATGGCCACCGTCTGCGGCGGTTCGCTGTCGATGATGGACGCGGGCGTGCCGCTGGTTCGTCCGGTCTCGGGCATTGCCATGGGCTTGATCCTGGAAGGCAAGGACTTCGCCGTCCTGTCCGACATCCTGGGTGACGAAGATCACCTCGGCGACATGGACTTCAAGGTCGCGGGCACCGAAGTCGGCATCACCACGATGCAGATGGACATCAAGATCGCGGGCATCACGCGCGAGATCATGGCCAAGGCTCTGGAGCAGGCCAAGGCTGGCCGCGCGCACATCCTCGGTGAAATGACCAAGGCTCTCGGTTCGTCGCGCACCGAACTGTCGGCGCACGCCCCGCGCATCGAGACGATCCAGATCGACAAGTCGAAGATCCGTGACGTCATCGGCACCGGCGGCAAGGTCATCCGCGAGATCGTCGCCGAGACCGGCGCCAAGGTCGACATCGACGACGAAGGCGTGATCAAGATCTCGTCCTCGGACATCGCGCAGATCGAGGCCGCCAAGAAGTGGATCCTCGGCATCGTCGAGGAAGCCGAAGTCGGCAAGGTCTACCAGGGCAAGGTCGTCAACATCGTCGACTTCGGCGCCTTCGTGAACTTCATGGGCGGCAAGGACGGTCTCGTCCACGTCTCCGAAATGAAGAACGAGCGCGTGGAAAAGCCCACCGACGTCGTCAAGGAAGGCCAGGAGGTCTACGTCAAGGTCCTCGAGATCGACCAGCGCGGCAAGGTCCGCCTGTCGATGCGCGTCGTCGATCAGGAAACCGGCGCCGAGCTGGAAGACACCCGCCCGCCCCGCGAACCGCGTGAAGGCGGCGACCGTGGCCCGCGCGGCGGCGGCGATCGCGGCGGTGACCGTCGTGGTCCGCGCCGTGACGGCGGTGGTCGCGGTGGCGATCGCGGCCCGCGCGGTCCGCGCCGTGACGGTGGCGGCGAGGGTGGCAACCCGAACCACATGCCGGCCTTCCTCAAGGAAGACTGATCGGCAGGCCGATCCGCAAGGAAACAGAAAAGGGTCGCGCGAAAGCGCGGCCCTTTTTCTTGTGGCGCGGGATGGTTGTTGTGCTCTGACAGCATTCGTCGTCCCGGACTTGATCCGGGACCGCTGGGTACTCTTGAGGCGATAGCTTGCCGTGGGCCACTGCGGCATGGCGCTGTGGATCAAGATCGCGGAGCGTTGCCAGCGATCCCGGCTTTGGCCGGGATGACGATCGGGGGGAAGTAAGGCGCAGTCCTGGAAAGGCGGCGTCAGCCGCCGGTTGCAGGAGCCTTTGTCCGGCGGGCGGTGATGATCTTCACGTCCTGCTCCAGGATTTGTCCCTTCATCACGCCTTCGCCCTTGGTGGGCGAGCGCGGCAGGTTCCAGAGCGCTTTCACCACGTCCATGCCCGCCGCGACATGGCCGAAGGCGGCGAAGCCCGCGCCGGGGTCTTTGCCGTCGTTGCCGGCGTCGGCATCGAGCGAGGGCATGTCGGAGAGCAGGATCAGGAAGTCGGCCTGCGCCGAGCCGGGCGCGAAGCGGGCCATCGAGACAGTGCCGGTGACGTGCTTGATCCCGGTCTTGCTATTGGGCTCGTGCGCGACGGGAGGCAGCAGGTTGGCGCCGTTGCGCACGCCGCCCTGCAGAAGGCCCTGGGCCGGGTCGTGATCGAGATGCATGGCGCGGTAGAACACGGCGCCATCCATCTTCTTCGTATCGACGTATTTGAGGAAGTTGGCGGTCGTCAGCGGCGCATGGGTCTTGTCGAGCGCGAGGGTGATGACGCCCTGCGGCACCGTCAGCGCGACGTAGACGTACTCGGCCGGGACTGGAGCAGGTGCCGCAGCCGGGGCGACCGGCGCGGCGTCCTGCGCGAAGGCCGGGGACAGCGTCAGCGGCGCCGCGAGAAGAGCGAGCACCGCCCGGAGCTTCATCCCCGAACCCATCCGATCAGTGGACCTGATCAGCGAACACGGGGGCCACCGAACGGCAGCGGCGGGGGCGCACGGCGCGCACCGCGCGGCAGCTGGGCCTGATAGGCGCGGCCGCAGTGCTCGACGCAGTAGGGGAACCCGGGGTTTACCTTGTCGCCGCAGAAATGGAAGTCCGGCTCACCGGGGTGGCCCATCGGCCAGCGGCAGATACGGTCGCTGAGGTCGAGCAGGCTGGTCTTGCCGGCGATTTCCGGGCTCGGCTTCGCGGGCACGAGACGGCGCGGCGGCGCGGGCGGGATCGGCTGCTGCTGATCACCGGGGCCCTGGCGCAGGAAGCCGCCGGGACCGACCGAGACGATGCGCGGCTGCGGCGGCGCGGCCGGAGCATCGGCGGCGGGCGCCGACGAGGGCTCTGCACGCTGCACGGGCGGCTGCGGCGCGGGGGCGGCGGCACGGGCGACCGGCGCTTCGACCCGCGGTGCGGGGGCGGGAGCCGGTTCCGGCGCGGCGGTGACTTCGGGCTTGGGCTTCTTCGGAGCAGGCGCGGGGCGCGCGGGCTTCTCGTTCGCCTTCACCGGGGAAGGGCGCGCCTTGAGGCCGAGGCGGTGCGCCTTGCCGATCACCGCATTGCGGCTGACGCCGCCGAGTTCGTCCGCGATCTGGCTGGCAGTGGAACCGCCCTCCCACATCTTGGTCAGCTTCTCGATCCGCTCGTCAGTCCAGCTCATTCCAGTTCCATCACTTCATGCGGGACGAGAGAATCGCCCCTGATTTCCAGGCGCCGCTTGCCTCGGAAGGCATCAGCCGATAGTCGCCGGTGCATGGCCGATCAACCCCATTCGACTGAGCTGCCCGGCACCTCCGGGATACTGAACCCCGACGGCACCAACGGCAACACGACTCGCCGTTTTCCGGCAAAGGGAGAACCCCTGATCCACCAGGTGAACTGGGAGGGGCTCAAGACGCTCTATATGAAGGAGGTCAGGCGCTTCTTCAAGGTCCAGACCCAGACGATCTGGGCGCCCGCGATCACGACCATGCTGTTCCTGGTGATATTCACCGTGGCGCTGGGCCGGGGCGACCGTCAGGTGCTGGGCGTCAACTTCGCGACCTTCGTGGCGCCGGGGCTGATCGTCATGGGCATGATGCAGAACGCCTTCGCCAATTCCAGCTTCTCGTTCCTGGCGGGCAAGGTGCAGGGCACGATCGTCGATTACCTCATGCCGCCGCTGACCGAGGCGGAGTTGATGGTCGCCATGATCGGCGCAGCGGTCACTCGCGCGGTGCTGGTGGGCCTCGCCCTGACGCTGGCGATGCTGCTGTGGCCGGGCGTGAGCCTGTCGATGGCGCATCCGTGGGCGGTCGTGTGGTTCGGCCTTGCGGGATCGGCCTTCCTGGCGCTGTTGGGCCTGCTCTCCTCGGTGTGGGCAGAGAAGTTCGACCACAACGCGGCCGTCACCAACTTCGTCATCGCGCCGCTCTCGCTGCTGTCGGGCACCTTCTACGTGATCGACAACCTGGCGCCCGCTTTCCAGGCGATCAGCCGCGTGAACCCGTTCTTCTACGTGATCTCGGGCTTCCGTTTCGGCTTCCTCGGTCAGAGCGACATCGGCGACACCAACATGGCGGTGCTGCACAGCGCGCTGGGCGTCGGCCTGCTGGATGCGGCGCTGGCGACGGTGCTGTTCCTCGTCCTGCGGTCAGGCTGGAAGTTGAAGGGCTGAAAGAGCCCGCTATCCGTAAAGAATCGCAGCCGACCAGAGCCTTTCGTTAATGAAAAGTTATACGCTCTGGTGCAGGCATTCGTGTGTGACATCACGATTGGCCTTGGGCGAAAATCGCAAGCGGATGGTCGGTCGGTTTACCGCTCCGATCGTTGCGGCCGCGTTGTGCCTGCTCGCCCTCATGCTCGGTCTGCTGGAATGGTCGGGTCACGAAGTCGATCGCATCGCTCGCAACCGCGATCACGCCATCGTCTCGCTGGTGCTGGCGCAGAGTATGGAGCGCGTCGCCCATGCGCAGGAGTCCTCGACCGTATGGGACGACGCCGTCCGTGAGGCGCGCAAGCGCCCGCTGGACGAGCGCTGGCTCGACCTGAACCTCGGCGTCTGGTTCGAGGACTATGCCGGGATCGACGAGGTCTATCTGCTCGACCCGCAAGGCGCGCCGATCTACGCGATGCGGGCAGGCAAGCGCGCGCGTCCGGAAAGCTACATCGCGGTGGAAGACGCGACGCGGCCGCTGCTGTCAGGCCTGCGCCGCACGCCCATCATCCGCAAGCGCACGGAAGCCGACGTGGCGATGCTCTCGCCCGGACAAGCCGACATCGCCATCGTCCGCGGGCGCCCGGCGATCATCAGCATCAAGCCGATCGTCACCGACAGCGGAACGCTCCGGCAAAAGCCGGGAACGGAAGCCCTGCATGTCGCAGTGGTCTATCTCGACAACCAGTTCTTCGGCGGCGTGGCCGAGCAGTACGGCCTTGCGGGAGCACATTTCGCCCTCGCACCGCCCGCTAATAACGGGCAGCGCTCGGTAGCGCTCCACGACCGCGCCTCGCGCGTCGTGGGCTACCTCGTGTGGCAACCTTTCGCGCCCGGCAGCCAGGTCATCGCGGCACTGGCTCCGGCGCTGGCGATCGTCCTGCTGCTGATCACCGTAGTCCTCTTCGTGCTGGCGAGCCGTCTGGCCCGCCGGACGCATGACCTCGAGGAAAGCCGCCTCCACGCGCAGCACCGCGCCATGCACGACGACCTGACGGGGCTCGGCAACCGGGCGATGTTCGAGCAGCGGCTCGACGAGGCGCTTGCCCGCTCGCGTCGCCACCGCACGCTGCTGGCATTGCTCTACATCGATCTCGATCGTTTCAAGCAGGTCAACGACACGCTGGGCCATCCGGCGGGCGATGCGCTGATCCGGCAGGTGGCGCGGCGGCTGGTCGCCGAAGTGCGCGGCTACGACATCGTCGCCAGGCTGGGCGGCGACGAATTCGCCATCCTCATCGGCGAGCCGGAGGGGCGGGCCTCGATCGAAGGCATCTGCGCACGCATCGTCGCGGAACTGGAGCGCCCCTTCGACCTGGCCGGCTCGCAGGCGTTCATCGGCGCCAGCATCGGCGTGGCGGTCTCCCCGGTGGATGGCCTCGACCGTACCGAACTGACCCGCAAGGCCGACATCGCTCTCTACAAGGCGAAGACCGACGGCCGCAGCCGCTACGTCTTCTTCACGCAGGATATGGACCACGACGTGCGCTCGCGCGAGGAGACCTACCGGGAGCTGCGACTGGCGCTGGCGGACTGCGACCGGCAACTGGAACTGCACTACCAGCCCATCTGGTCGCTGGAAGACCGCCGCATGGTCGGCGTGGAGGCGCTGCTGCGCTGGCAGCATCCCGAGCAGGGCCTCGTCGCGCCCGGCGCTTTCATCCGCTCGGCCGAGGAGAGCGGTCTCATCACGGTGCTGGGTGAATGGGTGCTGCGCCGCGCCGTGCAGGATGCGCGCGCCTGGCCGGGTCTGCGCGTTGCCGTCAACGTCTCGCCGATCCAGCTGCGCAGCCGCAAGTTCGTCGAGATCGTGCGCGAGGTGCTGGGGCACGGCGGCGTGACCGCCGAGCGGCTGGAACTGGAACTGACGGAGACTGCGCTCATGGCGGCTTCCGGCGAAGTCGCCCGCTCGCTTGCGGACCTGCGCGGGCTTGGCGTGCACTGCGCGCTGGATGATTTCGGGACCGGCTACTCCTCGCTCAGCCATATCCGTGACATCGCGGTGGACCGGATCAAGATCGACCGTTCGTTCGTCAATGCAGTCGATACGGTGCCCGGGGCGGCATTGGTGGAAGCGATCGTCGGTCTGGCGCGCGCCAACGGCCTGCGCCTTACCGCGGAGGGCGTGGAAACCCCCGAACAGCTCGAGTTCCTGGAGCGGGTCGGCTGCCACGAAGTGCAGGGCTACCTGTTCTCGCGGCCTGTCCCCGCCTCGGCGATCGCCCGGCTGCTGACGAAGCGGGCAGGCGAGGGCGATCGCTCATCCGCGGCGCTCTGAGCCATATCGACGGGGAAATCAGTGCGCCAGGCCGGGGCGCAGCTGGTAGCGGCCATTGTCGTAATCGTCGAACATCTGCGACAGCGAGGGATGATCGACCGGCCCACCATCGGCGTCCCCGGTCAGGTTCTGCTGGCTGACGTAGGCGACGTAGCTGGAATCGTCACTCTCTGCGAGGAGGTGGTAGAAGGGCTGGTCGCGCTTGGGGCGCACTTCGGCAGGGATTGCCTGGTACCATTCCTCGCTGTTGGCGAAGACGGGGTCGATGTCGAAGACGACGCCGCGAAAGTCGTGGAGTCTGTGGCGCACGACATCGCCGATTGCGAATCGTGCCCGCGTCCGCAGCGGTGCGTCGATGACACGCCCGGCCTGGGGCGAGAAGAATGACGCTCTGTTCATGGCCGAGATATAGGTTTCATGGGCATTTCAAACAAGCGAGCATGCGGGGCTGTTCCCGAAAATGTGAAATGAGGGCTTGGCAAGCGCGATCAGGTCCGCTAACGGCGCGCTTCCCGACCCGGTGGAACTTGTTTCACCGCCTAAATCTTCTAGCGGAGAGGTGGCAGAGTGGTCGAATGCGCTGCACTCGAAATGCAGTGTACGGGAAACCGTACCGTGGGTTCGAATCCCACCCTCTCCGCCATTTGACCCTCTACGGGGGTCCACCACCGTCTACTAACCCTTGATTTTCTGCCGTTTTTGATGGCATCTGGGCCGGTCATGGTCTGGAGTTGTCTACTGGCGTCAACTCAATACCATGGCATTCGACATGGTATCGGGCCTGTCGATCCATGGTATCGGGAATCATGCTGAACGACGCGAAGGTGAAGGCGGCCAAGGCCAAGGACAAAGCCTACAAGATTGCGGACGCGGGATCGCTCTATCTCAATGTGAGCACGACCGGCGTGCGGTCCTGGCGAATGAATTACACCTTCGGCCGGAACGCGGCTGGCAAGCCTAACCAGAAGACGCTCACCTTCGGAACGTACCCGGTGATGACGCTGGTGCAGGCCCGCGCCAAACGCGACGAGGCCAAAGGCATGCTCGCCGAGGGCCGCGACCCCGCCGTGGAGAAGGTCGTCGCTGCCAAGGCCAAGGCGCTGGAAAGCGAGAACACCTTCCGCGTCGTCGCCGATCGCTGGTTCGAGTTGAATAGCGGCTGGTCGCTGGAAAAGCTGAACGCCTACCGGGACGAGCGCGAGGGGAAGTGGTCGCACCGGACCTCGCGGCACTGGACCGTCCATCGCGCGCCCTGGTCGCCAGTCCACAGCGCCGACGTTCTGCAGAGCATGGAGCGAGACATCTACCCGGAGATCGGCAACCTGCCGATCACCTCGATCAAGGCGCCGAAGCTGCTTCAGGTGCTGCAGAAGGTTGAGAAGCGCGGTGCGATCGAGACGGCCCAGCGCCTGCGCCAGCGC
>NZ_ALVC01000391.1:0-16125 GCF_000293195.2 Sphingomonas sp. LH128 | reverse complement strand
GCCCTGTCGCTCGGCGCGGCCGTGGTGGCCGGCAAGGCTCGGGCAACCTTTGCTCGCGGCCGCCGCGGGTTCGACGCAACACTGTTCGCGACAGGGCTATACATCGCAATCGTCGCTCTGGGCCAATTGCTATTGCCCCCGATCAACGAGGTCCCGGGCGATTTCCCAGCCACACTGCTATGGAACTTCCGTATCGCTTCTATCGCCACACAGCTTCTGATGTGGGCCACGATCGGTATCGCCTTCGGAGCTTGGGCGGAGCGCGTGCTGAGGCGTGAACGAGCAGCATAGTTGAACGGCGGCTTTTAGGACATTCCTCGAAGTGGCCGAGCGGCAGAAATGGGCGCGTGGCCGAAGGGCTGGTGCCATCCTCGCCCGGCGACCTTTGGCAAAAATTGTCCCTTGGCGGCTTAGCACTTCGCTGGCGGACAACCGTCTCGACCGGAGGAGCCCTCTCGCCTCCAAGACTTAGCCTTCTCGAGCTATATTCGCGCGTCGAGACACATTGACGGCCCTTTCATTCAGGTACCCTTCCTTTGAATACGACAACTCCGGTCGACGACGAGGCCGCCCTGCTCCAGCTCTCGCACGACTCTCAAGACCTTGTGCAGCATCTGACCACGCATCGTCAGTTCGTAGGCCCGCACCTCCAAACGAGAATGCACCACCATTTCGATGAGCGCGAGCGCGTGCATCTCGGTCAAGCGCAGCGTCAGCATTTTCGCGCTGATGCGCGGCAGCCGTCGCCGGATGTCGCTGAAACGAAGAGGCCCATTCGAAAGCGCATCGACAATGCGGAGCAGCCATCGCTTCTCGACGAGAGACAGGACATCCGCGGGATGTTCCCGGTGTTCGAGAGCCCCCTCAGGGCTCATGCCCTGACCGCTTCGCCATCTGCGCCGGTGCCTTCCTCCCCTGCCCAGGGACGCAGTCCCACGGGGATGAGAACCAGGAGACCGTATGCCGCCAGCGCCACGCTCATGCACACGAACAGGGCCGTGAGCGATCCGGTGTAACGCAGGACGAGGAACCCTCCCCCCACCGCCACGATGAGCCGGGCGGTGGCGCCCGCAATCGGCCAGCGCAATCGCCCGGCAGCCTGCGACGCGAAATAGAGGGCAAGGCCGACGCCGAAGAAGCCGTAGAACGGCCCGACCAGGCGCAGGTAGGAACTGCCGAGGCGCACGATCTGCGGGTCATGCGTGAACAGGCCCATCCACGCCGCCGGAAAAGCTGCCGCGACGAGACCGACCGTCTCCGACGCCATGAATGCCAAGGCCGCCCCCGTCAGCGCGATACGCCGTGCGCGGGCGACCTGTCCCGCTCCCAGATTGGTGGCGACGAGCGCAATCAGCGGCGCGCCGATCCCGAACACGAGCGGGATCAGCAGGTACTCCAGGCGCACCCCGGTCCCGTACCCGGCCACGGCGGCGAGCCCCGCGCCCGAGGCGACGAGCGCCGTGGTCCCGGCGATGACGAGGTTCGTCTGCACCGAATTGAGCGCCGAAAGACCGCCCACGCGCAGTAGTCCGACGATCAGGTCGCGGCGCAGCGGCGCCCTCACGAAGCGGACGGGGTTGCGACCGCTCAGGATATGCCAGGCCATCGCCAGCGTGCCAGCGGCGTAATAGACGAGTAGCGCGGCGCCGCCCCCGGCGATGCCGAGCGCAGGGACCGGGCCGAAGCCAAAGATCAGCAGCGGCGAGACGGGAATCAGGAACAGCGCGCCGATGCACGTGACGAGCGCCGGAAAGCGCATGTTTCCCGTCCCCCGGATCACGCTGGAAAGGCCGCTCATCAGCCACAGGAACACATTGCCCGCGAAGACGACGTCCGAGTAGACGAGCGCGGCATGCAGGCTGGCGCCTTCCCCGCCCATCAGGCGGTAGATGCGCTCCCCGCCCACGAGGAAGAGCGCCGAAAACGTAAGGCCAAGCACGACGTTGACCACCACTGCATGGAGGACAAGCGCGTCCGCCTCCACCTGCCGCCGACCGCCAAGCGCGCGCGCCACGGCCGAAGATATGCTGCCGCCAAGGGCTCCGGCCGAGAAGGTCGTCATCAGCATCAGCGCGGGGAATACAAGCGCCATGCCCGCCAGCGCGTCGGAACCCAACTTCGCCACCCACCATGTCTCGATCAGGCCGGTCGACGCCTGCGTCAGCATGATGAGGACGTTGGGCAGGGCGAGGCGAAGGATCATCGGCACGACGGGGCCTTCGATCATCGCGCGGGTCCGCTCGTCCATTTGCCGAACGGGCGACGGAATAGCGGCTTTCGGCAGGGCTGCCTGCACTGTCATAGCGCTTCCAATGCGAGGGCGATGCCCTGCCCGCCGCCGATGCACAGCGTCACCACGCCGCGGCGCAAGCCGTCGCGCCGCATGGAATGCAGCAGCCGCGTCGTCAGCACCGCGCCGGTCGCGCCGATCGGATGACCGTGAGCGATGGCACCGCCCTCGACGTTGACGATGTCCTCGGGAATGCCTAGTTCCTTGATGACCGCCAGCGGCACCACCGCGAAAGCCTCGTTGATCTCGATCCGCTCGACGTCG
Source organism: Sphingomonas sp. LH128 (assembly GCF_000293195.2). NCBI lineage: Bacteria > Pseudomonadati > Pseudomonadota > Alphaproteobacteria > Sphingomonadales > Sphingomonadaceae > Sphingomonas > Sphingomonas sp. LH128. Next base: position 13,571 of record NZ_ALVC01000391.1, on the reverse strand, counting down.
CCGAGGGCCCAGCCTGCGCGGTCCAGCGCCTGCCGCACGGCGGGGACAGGCCCCAGCCCGAACAGACCCGGCTCGACCGCTGCAACGCCGTAACCCGCCAGCCGTGCGTAAGGCTCGATTCCCGCAGCTTCGGCAAAGGTGCGCTGCGCGACGACGACGGCGGCGGCCCCGCTGTTGAGGCCCGGCGCATTGCCCGCCGTGATCGTGCCGCCTGCCCGGAACGCGGGCTTCAGACGGGCGAGCTTTTCCGCCGTCGTGTCTGGCCGGGGTGCTTCGTCGGTGCCGAATGCGATCTTGCCCGCCCTGCCGCCCGCGACTTCGAGCGCAAGAATCTCCGCATCGAACAGTCCGGCATCGCGCGCGGCGGCGAAGCGCTGCTGTGAACGCAGCGCGAAGCGGTCCTGCTCCTCGCGCCCGAGCCCGGTGATGTCGACCAGCGTTTCGGTGTGCCAGCCCGAATGTTCGCCCGAGAAGGCATCATGAAGCCCGTCAGTCAGCATGCTGTCGAGCACCGCGCCGGGCCCCATGCGCAGCCCCCAGCGACCGCCTTCGAGCAGGTAGGGCGCACGGTCCATGTTCTCCATGCCGCCCGCAACCGCCGCCTCGATGCCGCCCATTGCGATTTCCTGCGCGGCGGACAGGATCGCCTGCGCGCCCGATCCGCACACGCGGTTGACGGTCAGCGCCGGAACCGAGACGGGCAGCCCTCCGCCGATCGCAGCCTGCCGCGCCGGGTTCATGCGGTTGCCCGCCTGGATGACGTTCCCCATGACGACCGAGCCCACGTGGTCGGGCGCGAGGCCCGACCGCCGCACGGCCTCGGCGATGACGGCCGCGCCAAGCACGGTGGCGGGGGTGTCCTTCAGCGTTCCGTTGAAGGCGCCGATAGCGGTGCGCACCGGCTGTGCGAGCACGATTTCGGTACGGGACATGATATTCACTCCGTTTGCTTGCAGTCAGGCGACGGCAGCTTCGCTGCGCCGGGGCGATGCGGGATCAAGCGCGCTGACCGCATCAAGGCGCGCGATCTGTTCAGGCGAAAGGACAAGGTCGGCCGCGGCAAGATTGCTGCGCAGCTGCTCCAGTGTGCGCGGGCCGATCAGCGGCACCGCGCCATGCGTTCCTGCCCACGCGATGGCGACGCGGTCTGCGGTGATTCCCGCCTCCTCGGCCACTGCCAGCACGGCATCGAGCACGGCAGAGCGCTTGGCGCTGTTTTCCGGCTGGAACACCCGGCCGCCAAGCCCTTCGGCCCGGCCTGCCTCGCCCTTGCGGTACTTGCCGGTCAGCATCCCTCCGCCAAGCGGCGACCATGTGACCGCGCCCAGCCCGAGCGCCTCGACGGCGGGGAACAGGTCCGCCTCCGGCGCGCGATGGACGAGGCTGTGCTCGAACTGCACGGCCGCCAGCGGCAGGCTGCGCGCGGCCTCCGCCAGCGTCACCGCCCGCGCAACGCGCCAGGCGGGGAAGTTGGAGAGCCCGGCGTAGAGGATCTTGCCTGCCCGCGCGAGGTCGTCGAGCCCGTGCAGGATCTCCTCCATCGGCGTTATCCCGTCGGGCTGGTGGACCCAGTAGAGATCGATGCGGTCGGTGCCGAGGCGCTGCAAGCTGGCTTCCACCGACGCAGCCATCGCCTTGCGGCTGTTGCCAAGGACGAGACGACCCGCGTCGGGCGCCGCGCCCATCGTGAACTTGGAGGCTAGCAGGAAATCCTCGCGCCTCCCCTTGAGCATACCGCCGAGAAGCTCCTCCGCCTCACCGAACTGGTAGACGTCGGCGGTGTCGATGAAGTTGCCGCCCGCATCGGCATAGGCGTTGAGGATCGCCTCGCTTTCACGCGGCTCGGCGCCGTGCCCCCAGCGGGTGCCGAAATTGCCGGTGCCAAGCGCGATCTGCGCCACCTGCACGCCGGTGCGTCCGAATGTCCTGTACTGCATGGGAGTCTCCTGAAAATCGGAACTGGGGAAGGGATATGTGTAATTGCACATTTCAACACGCGGCTTCGCTGGCGGGCCGCATCGTCAGTCCTCGAAAGCGTGTCGTTGCAGATTGTCGCGGAGGTAGGCGGCTTCCTGCGCGCCGACCTGCGTTTCGTAAGCCTCCTGCGCCGCCCGCCACAACGGCGCCGCTACGGTCAGCCTGTCACGCCCGGCTGCCGTCAGCGTCAGTACGATGCTGCGCGTACCTTCGAGCTGACGCCGGTCGATCAGCCCCTCCGCCTCCAACCGCGAGACGGCGCGCATCAAGGTCGTGCGCTCCATCACCATCGCGTGTGCCAGTTCGGCGATCGTCATCGCCTCCCCCCGCGCGGTCACGGCGAGGATCGAGAACTGTGAACTCGACAGACCCGCCGGCGCAAGGTGCCGGTCGTACAACCGCGTGAGCGCACGCGCGTGGCGACGCGCGGCAAGATTGTAGCAAGCGGAAGGTCTATCGGGCATGAGCGTGATGTAATGTGCAATTGCACATACGCAAGGTGTCACGGGTGGAAACTTGTTTTTCGACATGGTCGCTCGAATGGACCGGCCCGGCCGCGTCTCGATGAGCGGCCGGGTCCTTTCTCATACCGGCAGGTGTACCTTCGTGCCCTCTCGGTGCCGCTCAGTACCGCTCTTCGGCGCGTCAGTCCGGATGCGGAACCAGATAGCGTAGAGGGCCGGCAGGAAGATCAGCGTAAGCACGGTTCCGCCCAGAGTTCCGCCAATCAGCGTATAGGCAAGCGAGCCCCAGAACACCGAAGTCGTCAACGGAATGAACGCAAGGATCGCTGCGAGCGCGGTCAGGATCACCGGCCGCGCGCGTTGCACGGTCGCCTCCACCACGGCATGGTAGGGATCGAGTCCGTCAGCCTCGTTGCTGTGGATTTGTCCGATCAAAATCAACGTGTTGCGCATCAGGATACCGGCCAGACCGATCAGCCCGAGGATGGCATTGAAGCCGAACGGCTGCCCGAACAGCAGCAGCGTCGGCACCACGCCCACCAGTCCCAGCGGCGCGGTCGCCACCACCATCGCCATCGCCGAGAAACTGCGGACCTGAAAGATGATGACGGTCAGCATCAACGCGATCATGATCGGAAACACCGCCGCCAGCGCCGCATTCGCCTTGCCCGCTTCCTCGATCGCGCCCGCCGTGTCGATGCGATAGCCGGACGGGAGCTTTGCCTTCACCGGCGCCAGCGCCTTCTCCATCGCCATCGACACTTCCGGCGGCTGCAGCCCCTCCGCGATGTCGCCGCGCACGGTGATCGTCGGCACCCGGTCCCGGCGCCGCAGGATGGGGTCTTCCATGCGGACTTCCAGACGGCCGATCTGCGACACGGGCACATGCTGTCCCTCCGCGCCGACGAGCGTAAACCCGCCGATTCGTGCGGGATCGAGCCGCTCCGCACCGTTGCTGCGCGCCACGACATCGACAGTGCGAATATCCTCGCGCACCTGACTGACGGTGGTGCCGGTCAGGAAGAATTGCAGTTGCTCTGCAGCCTCCTGCGACGTCAACCCCATTGCCCGCAGGCGATCCTGATCGAGCACGAAGTGCACCGTCGGCACCCGCTCGCCCCAGTCGGTATTGACCTGCCGCATGTCGCCGCTCGCCTGCATCACCTGCTCGACTTCGGCGGCAATCTCCCGCACTTTGCCGAGTTCCGGCCCGTTCACGCGGAATGCGACCGGGAACGGAGAGTACGGCCCGAACACCAGCTGCGTCGCACGAATCCGCGCTTCCGGGGCCAGCCCGTCCGCCGCTGCGCGCCGGATGCGGAGCTTCAATGCCTCGCGCGAGGCTTCATCCGGCGTACGGATCACGATCTTGGCGAACGAGGGATCCGGCAGTTCTGGGGCCATAGCCAGGAAGAAGCGCGGAGCGCCCTGCCCCACGTAAGCCGTGACGATCTGCGCCTCGGGCTGCTTGCGCAGCCATGCCTCGACCTTGGCGCTGGCGGCGCTGGTACGCTCGATGCTGGTGCCCTCGGGCATCTGCACCTCGACCAGCACCTCGGGCCGATCCGAGGTCGGGAAGAACTGCTGCTTCACCGCGCCCATCCCGAACACGGCGATCACGAAGGCGCCGACGACGGCGCCCGCAACCGTCCACTTGCGCCGGATTACACCCGACAGGATGCGGCGCAGGCGATTGTAGCGCGGGGTATCGTAGATCGCGTCGTGACCGCCCTTTACCTGCCCGATCTCGGGGAGCAGCTTGACGCCGAGATAGGGCGTGAAGGCGACCGCGACGATCCACGAGGTGATCAGCGCGAAGCCGACGATCCAGAAGATGTTGCCCGCATACTCGCCTGCGCTGGACTTGGCGAAGCCGACCGGCATCAGGCCGATCACGGTCACCAGCGTACCGCTCAGCATCGGCGCCGCGGTATGGCTCCAGGCATAGGTCGCGGCCTTTATGCGATCGAAGCCTTCCTCTATCTTCACCACCATCATCTCGATGGCGATGATCGCATCGTCGACGAGCAGGCCGAGCGCGAGGATCAGTGCCCCCAGCGTGATCCGGTCGAACTCGCGCCCGGTCGCCATCATGATGACGAACACCGTCGCCAGCGTCAGAGGCACGGCCGCGGCCACGACGATGCCTACACGCCAACCCATGGAGATCAGGCACACCGCCATGACCACGGCGAGCGCGACGAAGAACTTGAGCATGAACTCGCCGACTGCCTCCTGAATATTGACAGCCTGGTCGGTGACTTTGGTCAGCGAAAGGCCCAGCGGCAGTTCGGCGCCGATCTTGGAGACTTCCGCATCGAGCGCCTTCCCGAGATCCAGTCCGTTCCAGCGATCGCGCTTGACGATACCGAGCAGCAGTGTCGGCTCGCCCTCGTGACGGACGATGAAGCTGGCAGGATCTTCGTAACCGCGCTTCACTTCGGCGATATCGGATAGGCGCAGCGTCCGGCCCTGCGCGACGATGGGGATAGCCCGGATCGCGTCGAGCCCGTCGAACGCACCGTCGAGCCGCACCACGACCTGCGGCCCCTTCGCCTCGATCGAACCCGCGGGTGTCACCAGATTCTGCGCGGCGAGGGCCGAGAGTATGTCGCGCGGATTGACGCCCAATGTCGCCAGACGTGCTTGCGAGAACTCGACAAAGATGCGTTCGGGGCGCTCGCCGACGATATTGACCTTTCGCACGCCGGGGACATGAAGCAGGCGCTGGCGCAGGGCCTCGGCCTCTCGGGCCAGAACGTGCAAGGGCTCCCCCCTGGCCTTGAGGGCATAGAGCGCGAAAGTGACGTCGGAATATTCGTCGTTGACCATAGGCCCGACGACGCCGCGCGGCAGCTTCGATGCCTCATCGGCCAGCTTTTTGCGCGCCTGATAGAATTCTTCGGGGACATCGGCCGGTGGCGTCATGTCCTTGAGTGTCAGGGTGGTGAAGGCAAGGCCGGGCCGCGTGAAGGTCTCGGAACGGTCGTACCATGAGAGTTCCTGCAGGCGCTTTTCCAGAGGCTCGGCGACCTGATCCTGCATCTCCTGCGCAGTGGCGCCCGGCCATGCGGTGACGACGGTCATGACCTTGACCGTGAAGGCGGGATCCTCCGCGCGGCCCAGGCTGAGGAAGGCTACCAAGCCGGCAATCGACAGCGCGATGATGAGGAACAGCGTGATCGCCCGCTCACGGACGGCAAGAGCGGAAAGGTTGAAGCCGCTCATCGCGCTGCCATCCCGCCCATGACGCGGACCTGCTCGCCATCGTGAAGCAGGTGCGCGCCCAGCGAGACGAAGCGCTCGCCCGGCCGGACGCCTCGGCTCACGCGCACCGTCTCGCCACCGATCGCGGCGACCTGCACGGCCCGCCAGCGGACCCGGCTCGACTTATCGATTGTCCATATGCCCGGTCCCCGCCCCCGATCGTAGAGGGCGCCGATCGGCACCTCGACGCCGGACGATGTCCGGCCATGCCCAAGATTTACCGTGATCGTAGAGCCGAGCGGGGCGCGAGCCGCAGCGCCATCGAGCACGAAACGCGCTTCGTATGTCCGGGTGCGCGGATCGGCGGCGTCGGATAACTGCCGCAACCGTGCGGTCGCCGTCGCGCCGCCGAACAGGCTGGCATGCGCGGTGGAGCCGATGGACGGGCGCTGCGTCTCCGGCAAGGCGACCACGGCCTCGCGCGCACCGGCATGGGCAAGGCGAACCACGGGCTGCCCGGCACTGACGACCTGACCCGGCTCTGCGAGCGTCTCGACCACCGTACCATCGGCATCCGCGACGAGGATGGCATAACCGGCCTCGTTTCGTGACACCGAAGCCTGCGCTTCTATCGCGGCAAGCTGCGCCCTGGCTGCATCGGCGTCGGCCTTGACCTTGTCGTAGGCCGATGCCGAAACCGCGCCTGCGCCGACGAGATCACGATAGCGCCGCTCATCGGCGGCCGTCTGCAACGCAGCGGCGCGCGCAGCGGTCACGGATCCCTGAGACTGGCGCGCGGCCAGTAAGTAGTCCGTGGCATCAATCCGCATCAACGGCTGACCACGACGCACTACCTGCCCGGTATCGACCAGGCGCGCCACGACCTTTCCGGCAATGCGGAAGCCAAGATCGCTCTGAACACGCGAGGAGACCACTCCTGTGAAACTCTCCCCGTTGCCGTGGGCAATACTTGCAAGAGCTGTGCGTACGAGTGGCGGCTCAGTCCGGGGATCAGCTTCGGCATGACCGCACGCGGAGAGCATCAGAGGAAGAACAAGCGCCGCAACACGGGTGGCCGGATGACGAAGGGAGATTGCGATAGCGGTCGACATGGCGAGTCCTGCCTGAGGAAGTCAGGTCCGCAATTCTCATTCAAGTGACCATATTGTCAACTAGTCACAACACATACGCCGCATTTTATGGTGCGAGACTGCGCAGGATCAGGTTTACCACTTCGGTGGGGCCATCGGGCAGGCTGTCCAGCTTGTACTGAAGCATGACGGGATTATGGAACGATTCCATCGCTTTCATGATGGCACGCGCGGTTTCGTCCAGCGGCGTCTTGCGCTCGAACTCACCGGCGGTTCGGCCTTCAGCCACGATGTCGCGGACCATCTGCTCCAGCGCGGCGCAATAAGCTTGGCACGAAGGCCACTGCTCGACCACGGAGTGAGTCGCAATCTCGTAGAGCTTCTGGTCGTCGAAGAACAACTCCGCGCTCGCGGTCGCGATTGCCTTGAAGAATCGCCGCATTTTCTCGGTCGCAGGGCCGGCATCCGCGACCGCTGCCTGGGCCTGAGCCAGAAGGCGCTCCAGCGTCTTGGCGCAGATCGCCTGCCCGATCGCCTGCTTCGAATCGAAGAACTTGTAGACGTAGGCCTTTGAGAAACCGATCGCCTTGGCGAGGTCGGAAACTGTCGTCTTGTTGTAGCCGTACCGGGAAAAGTGCGCTTCCGCGGCCTCCACTATTTGCTCGCGAATGGCGTGATCCCCGGGCCCGCGATGCCCGACGGCGAGCGTATCGAATGTCTCTTCAGTCATGACCGTGAAGATAGCGAATTGGTCCCCGATTGACAACGAGTGACCATTATAGAATATGAGTCACAACACTCATCCAGCCTGGATACCGCCCATGTTCTTGCGCGTTTGCGTCACCTTCTGCGCGCCGCTGGCGCTTGCCGGCTGCGCTGTCGGCCCCGATTATCATCGTCCGCAGGTCGCCCTGCCGGGCAAGTTCATCGGCTCGCCCGTCGCAAAGCAGCCCATTGGAACGGATGTGGGAATTGCCGATCTCACCCGCTGGTGGGACGGGTTCGACGATCCGCTTCTCAGCACCTTCGTGTCTCGCGCGCTCACGCAAAACCTCGACCTTGCGCAGGCCGTCGCGCGGGCCGGCCAGGCGCGCGCGCAATTGGGAAGCGCGAACGCGGCGCTGCTGCCATCAGGCACCGCGACGGCACAGGCGGCCGCGGCACGCCAATCCAATGAAACCCCGGTCGGCCGCATCGCCAGCACGCAGCCCGGATACGACCGCGACGGCGAGCAGTACGAGGCAAATCTCGGCGCCAGCTGGGAGGTCGACCTGTTCGGGGGCCTGCGCCGCCGACGGGAGGCCGCACTGGCTGATTATCAGGCCGCCCTCGCCGGAACGTACGCAGCGCGCCTTATCGTCGAAACGCAGACGGCGGACACTTACGTCACCATTCGTGGTCTGCAGGCCCGGCTCGCGGTCGCACGCGATCAGGTCGAGACGCAGAGCCGCTTGCTGGATACCGTGCGCCTGCAATACACAAAGGGCGTCGCGGCGGAACTACAGGTGCGGCAAGCCGAAGGGGCGCTCGCGCAGGTGGAAGCCACCCTGCCCGACCTTCAGGCTAATCTCGAACAGGCGATGAATGCGCTGGACGTGCTGCTGGGCGATGTGCCCGGCACGAACCGCCCGCTGCTGGAGGCGGTACGGCCCGTCCCGCTGGCTCCTATGCTGGGCGATGCCGTGACACCGGCCGAACTGCTGCGTCGCCGTCCCGACGTGATCGTGGCCGAGCGCCGGCTGGCGGCCAGCAACGCACGGATCGGCGCCGCTCTTGCCGAGTATTATCCGAGGCTCACTCTGTCCGGACTGCTGGGGACGGCCACGATGGGCACGTCCGGCCTGTTCACGGGCAATGCTCTCCAGGCCCAGGGTGCTGCCGGTCTGCGCTGGAGACTGTTTGACTTCGGCAGGATCGACGCTGAAGTCGCGCAAGCTCGCGGAGCCAACGCAGAGCAGCTGGCCGCCTATCGCCTCGCCGTCCTGCGCGCCGCGCAGGACGTGGAAGACGCCCTGTCCGCGCTGGCAGCGCGGCAGCGGCAACAGACCGTGCTGTCACGAGGCGAAGACTCGCTGGTGCGGGCTCGCACGGCATCGACCGCGGCCTACAAGGGCGGCGTGGTCAGCCTCATCGAAGTGCTGGATGCCGATGCGCGGCTGCTTGCAACGCGCGATGCTCTTGTGCGCGCGCAAGTCGGTGCAACGCAATCCGCGATCACGTCATTCCGGGCGCTGGGCGGTGGCTGGGACCCCGCAGTCAGCCCTTTTGCGCCAGGTAACGGCACGGTTCCCTCCATGCGCGACCACTTCCGAGGCCTACCATAGACGCTACTCGCCACCCTTGATCAACACGAGTGCTGCTCGAGTGCCGGAACTCGGCCGCTGTTCGGCGACGATGGGACGTGTCAGGTCAGGCCGCATTTCTTCGAGAGCGACGGGCATTGGACGGGCGGCCATAGAGCGCAGCGCTCGCCGCCCGGAATGGCGAAACGGGTGGGAAATGGACGTTGTCCCACCCACCCCGCTCATGCTGAGCTTGTCGAAGCATGGCAAACCTCGCGCCCCGCCTCCGGGCCTTCGACATGCTCAGGCTGAGCGGGGTGGGGAGGTCTGATTGGGGTGGAAAGCCGTCATTCGCCATTGGAAAATCGGATCGTGCGAAACACGCGCAGAACCACCCAGACACAGCCCGCAATTGTCGCCGAGAAAACTAGCCAGTATGCCGCCGCAAGAGCCGCATAGAAGTGCCAGTAGCGGCGAGTTTCGGCCGCCCCTGCCATATACTCCCGCGAGCCGGGATCGGGACCATGCCCATCACTGTATAGCGGGATAATCTCAAACCATATGTTGAGCGATGCCCAAACGAATACGCACGCGGCAATGCAGAGCGCTGTGATCCAATATGTCTTCCAGACCCTGTTCATTCCCTTACTTTAGTTGGCGGCTGCAATGACAACAATGGGGCGGTGACCGACCGGCAGCTTTTCCCTATCAGACGGCTCGGTCTAACTTGAACGAATGACCGCTTCAGAGCAACGGAACGAGGTCGCTTACCGACGGCGATGGGCGCAGAGCCTGCAATCGTCGCCCTTGACGCGAAATGTTAGCGAGCCGAGCGAGATATGCCTCGCTGCCCGGCCTACGATGAAGCTGCCTCAACAACAGTCTGAGAATTACACTGAACAATTATGGACATTATCGGATGTTTATCGTAGATTTATTTCAGTTTCTTCGCGAAAATGCGTGACGCTTATGATAAAAGACGTGCTGTAAATATCCTATAGATTTATTTTCTTTTTATTTAACAAGATTTTAGATCGAAAGGTTTTAAGGCCAGCGTCTCCGCCATTGCGCTGTTCCGGACCAGTCCGGAACAGCATGGGGCCTCTTTAAAGACCGCCGTTTCCAGGCACCTGCTGACCGACCATCTATACAGGCCAGCGACGGCGATCGGCGGACTGCTCGCCAAGCCAGCGGACTCACACCGACCGCATCTTCATATCCTTCGCCCGGCTGCAAGAGCAGGTGGCTGACGATCGGCGCTCGACCGGGCTTGGTTCCAAACCTGAAATTCGGCAACTCCACGCAGATTCCGTAAAATGGGGCAGATTGCCATGTCCGCCCCATAATCCTACGCTTTCCTTTGATGCTTTCGCTTCGTTGGCGAAGTGCAATGCAGCAATGGCGGCGCCAAAAAGAGCGATACGAAGATATTCGTATTTAAATATTTGTGCAGATCGACTTCCAATCTTACTTCTTTTGAAGCAAACACCGAGCGCATAGAGCAGGTAGCACAAAAAGCGTCAAAAGCGTTGCTGACATGAGGCCACCGATAACCACGGTAGCCAGAGGTTTCTGCACTTCCGCCCCCGAACCTGTCGCCACCGCCATCGGGACAAACCCCAGCGATGCCACCAGCGCCGTCATAACCACCGGACGCAGGCGGCTCATCGCCCCCTCTCGGGCTGCTTGGGCAGGGGCAATCCCCTGGTCCACCAGCGCCCGGATCGACGTCAACATGACCAGACCGTTGAGCACCGCAATCCCCGACAGCGCGATGAAGCCTACCGCTGCGGACACCGAGAACGGCATACCGCGCACGAACAACGCGAACACGCCGCCGACCAGCGCAAGCGGTATTCCGGTAAACACGATCGCTGCATCCCGCCCGCGTCCCAGTGCCCCGTAAAGCAGCAAAAGGATCAACGCGAAGCAGGCCGGTAGAACCAGCATCAGCCGCTCGCGGGCGGACGCGAGGTTCTCGAACTGACCGCCCCATTCCAGATGAGATCCGGCGGGCAAACGCACATTGCGCGCGATGGCGGCTTGAGCATCGGAAACGACACTGGCGATATCGCGCCCCCGCACATTGGCCTGCACGACGATACGCCGCTTTCCGTTCTCGCGGCTGATCTGGTTGAGACCGCTGACAATGGCGATATCGGCTACGCTGGAAAGCGGCACATAGGCGCCGCCGGGTGTCGGCACCGGAATCTGCGCCAGCCGGACCGGGTCCGATCTTTCGGCGTCGTCGATCCGGATTGTCACCGCGAACCGGCGATCGCCTTCGAAGATCATCCCGGCATCGCGCCCGCCGACCGCGGCCGCGACCACGTCCAGTACCGCCTTCGCTGAAACTCCAAGTTGCGCCAGCGCCGCGCGGCGAGGCCGGATGTCCAGCATCGGCAGGCCTTCGGTCTGCTCCACTCGCACGTCGGTAGCGCCTTCGGTACGGCGCAGGACCGCCGCGATGCTATCGGCAGTACGCCCCATGGTGCCGGGATCGTCCCCAAAGACCTTGATGGAAACGTCGCCGCGCACGCCGGCGATCAGTTCGTTGAAGCGCATCTGGATGGGCTGGCTGATCTCGAAGCTCTGCCCTGGCAGCGCCTCCAGCCTTTTCTCGACCAGGGCAATTAGATCGGCCTTCGGCAGCGACGGATCGGGCCAGGCCTTGCGCGGTTTCATGACGATGAAGGTGTCGGAGATGTTGGGCGGCATCGGGTCGGACGCAAGTTCCGCCGTCCCCGTCTTCGAAAAGACAAAGCGCACCTGCGGCAGCGCAGCGATGGCCTTTTCCACCTGGAACTGCATCGCCTGACTCTGATCGACCGACGTTCCCGGCACGCGCAGCACCTGCACGGTGGCGTCGCCTTCGTCGAGTTGCGGCAGGAATTCCTGACCCAGCAGCGCGAACATGCCCAGCGCCGCCGCAAAGGCCGCCAAGGCCACACCGAAGGTCCGGCGCGGACGGCGCATTGCCCCTTCGAGGCCCGGTTCGTAGCGGTGCTTGAGCCAGCGCATGATACGCCCCTCCTTCTCAGCGACGGGCCGCGAGAGCAGGATCGCCAACATCGCCGGAACAAAGGTCAGCGACAGCACGAACGCAAAGAGGAGCGCCAGGATCACCGTCAACGCCATCGGCGCGAACGTCTTGCCCTCGATCCCGGTGAGCGTCAGCAGCGGGACATAGACGAGAATGATGATCGCCTGCCCGTAGACCGAAGGGCGGATCATTTCACGTGCTGCCCCTGCGATGGTATCGAGGCGCTCGGCCAGCGTCATTACGCGGCCTTCGCGATGCTGTCCTTCGGCCATGCGCCGCAAGGCATTTTCGACGATGATAACCGCGCCATCGACGATCAGGCCAAAGTCCAGCGCGCCCAAGCTCATGAGATTGGCAGAGACGCCGCCCCGCAACATGCCGAATCCGGTCAGGAGCATCGTCACCGGAATGACCAGCGCCGCGATCAGCGCCGCACGAAAGTTGCCGAGCAGCGCGAAGAGTACCACGATCACCAGCAGCGCGCCTTCGCCTAGGTTCTTCGCCACTGTGCCGATCGTCGAGTTTACCAGTGCGGTACGATCCAGCACCGGCTGGACGATCACATCGGTCGGAAGCGAGGCGTTGATCTCGTCAAGCCGCCTTGCCACCGCTGATGCGACAGCGCGGCTGTTCTCCGCCACCCGCATGACGGCAGTACCAACCACGACCTCGCGCCCGTTCTCGGATGCGGAACCCATCCGCAGCGCCTGTCCGGTCTTCACCGTGGCGACTTGGCGCAGCAGGATTGGCACGCCCTCGCGCGTGGCGATCACCGTATCGGCCAGATCGGCCACGCCGCGCAGGCGCGCATCCGATCGGACCGCCAACCCTTCGCCGTTGCGATCGACGACACCGGCGCCCACTGCGCTGTTGTTCTCCTCCAGAGCGCGCGCAAGCTCGTCAATGCCGATCCTCAGCGCGGCAAGGCGCTGGAGGTCGGGAACGACCTGGAACTGCTTCACATAGCCGCCGATCGCATCGACGCCTGCCAGCCCCGGCGTGTTCTTGAGCAGCGGTGTCACGATCCAATCCTGCGCGGTGCGCAGGTACGTCGCCTGATCCGCCTGCGTGACGAGTCGCTCGCCCTGCGGCGTGATGTAGCTGCCATCTGGCTGAATGCCGGGTTCCCCCGGCTCGTGGCGGTCGTCCTCGCGGTGATCGAGGCGCACCGTCCACATGTACACCTCGCCCAGGCCCGTGGCGATCGGCCCCATTTCGGGTGTGACGCCGTCCGGAAGGTTGCCGTCAACCGTCGCCAGCCGTTCGCTCACCTGCTGGCGCGCGAAGTAGATGTCGGTGGCATCGGTGAAGACGGCGGTGACCTGCGCAAAGCCGTTGCGGCTGAGCGAACGGGTATATTCAAGCCCCTGGATGCCCGAAAGCGCCGTCTCGATGGGAAATGCCACTTGGCTTTCGACCAGTTCGGGCGAGAGTGCGGGCGCGCGCACGTTGATCTGGACCTGGTTGTTGGTGATGTCGGGAACCGCATCGATCGGCAGGGGGGGGG
>NZ_ALVC01000390.1:0-7491 GCF_000293195.2 Sphingomonas sp. LH128 | reverse complement strand
CAGCATCGGCGTGTCGATCGCGCCGGGAAGGACAGCGTTCACCCGGATTCCCTGCGGCGCGTATTCGAGGCTGCCGGTCTTGGTTAGGCCGATGACCCCGTGCTTGGCGGTGACGTAGGCAGAGTTGCTGGGCTGCGGACGCACCGAACTCACCGATCCGACGTTGACGATCGCTCCGCCTTGTCCCTGCGCCAGCATCTGGCGAATCTGGTACTTCATGCAGAGCATCACAGCGCGCAGGTCGATGCGGATGACGCGGTCCCATACGTCCATGTCAGCTTCGGCGATGGGCAGTGTATCCGGCGTGACCGCCGCATTGTTCACCGCGCAGTCGAGGCGACCGAACGCCGCAACCGTGCCCGCGACAAGGTCCCGCACTTGCGCCTCGTCACCCACGTTGCAGAGAATGAACCGGGCCTCCCCGCCAGCGGCGACAATGGCGGTGACTGTCTCCTCGCCCGCTTCAGCATTGATGTCGGAGACGATCACTTTTGCGCCGTAACCCGCGAAGACCCGCGCGGTGGCTGCGCCCATACCCATCCCGGCACCCGTGACGATCGCCACTTTGCCGTCCAGCCGATTGCGTGCGTTGTCGGTCATGATCTGCGTCCTCTTCCTGGTCGGCCGGATTGATCCGGCCTGTTCCCGCCTTCATCGGAAGCGCCGCCGCACGTGTCGCCTGACAACAGGGCTAGGCCATCATGTATTGCAACTGCGCTCCAATGCTGCCGTGGCCATGTCCAGCGCGATGTCGAACCGCTCGCGGAAGCGCGCGGGATCGCGCTTGGGCAGGTTCTCGTTGTCGGAAAGCACCATCATGTTGATGACCACCAGATAGGCCAGCGCAATGCGGTAATCGCCCAGATTCGGGTCTTCCGCATCGACGATCGCGTTGATGTGATTGATCGTCGTGCGCAGGTTCCGGCTGAGATCGGGGCGGTTGTCGGCGGCATGCATGATCCCGGCGGGGCGCTGCTGCTGCAGATACTTGCTCATGAAGGCAGCATAGGTGTGGCGGCCCTGATCGTCGGTTAGATCGAGGATCGGCTCGCACAGGATTCTCAGCAGGGTTCTCAGGTCGAACCTGCCCCCGCTGCGCTCGACTTCGGCCAGCGCCGCGCCGCGCGCCGGTTCCATCTGCCACACGCGCCAGGCGAAGATCGCCTGCACCAGAGTGTCCCGATTGCCGAAGTGGTACTGCACCGCATTGGTGTTCCGGTTACCCGCAAGCTGGGCGATCTCGCGGAACGACACGCTCTCGATCGAGCGGGTGGCATAGAGCGATTCGGCGGCGGCGATGATGCGGATTTTGGCATCGTCGGCGAAATGGAGCGGCGGGTCGGTCACCCTGCGATCCGTACACGAGCCCGGTGCGAATTCCAGTTCGCGTAGCATTTCCGACAATCCTCCTTCGCGCCCGTCCATCCGCGATACCCGATGTGCCGCCAATGGACGCCTGACAATTAAAACAGGTGCGTTATATTGATTAACGCATATGTTTTAAACACTGGTCGCGAACTGGGTGGCGGCCTAGAAGAAAAATCGGGAGAAGAACCTCATGCCTCGACAGGATCGGGCCGTGCCCGCTCGCCTTCGCGAATTGCGCCGTGCGCTGCTGCTGACCGCTTCGGCGGGCCTTGCGCTTGGCTGCGCTCCGGCCGCCTTCGCGCAGGATTCGCAGCAGACCACCTCTCAGGAAGGCGGCATCGGCGACATCATCGTCACAGCGCGCAAGCGGCAGGAAACCACGCAGGACGTGCCGGTCGCCGTCGTCGCGATCAGTGCCGAGAAGATGCAGCAATACGACCTGTCGAACCTCGAGCGTGTCGCCGCGATGACGCCTTCGTTCTCGATCGGGCGCACGCCTTCGGGATCGGGCGCGACGCTGGTGCTGCGCGGGATCGGCTCCAACACCACCTCGATCGGCTTGGAGCAGTCGGTCGCGGTGATCGTCGACGGGGCCTATTACGGGCAGGGCCGCACGATCAACGAAGGCTTCTTCGACCTCGGCCGGCTGGAAATCCTGAAAGGCCCGCAGGCGTTGTTCTTCGGCAAGAACGCGACGGCGGGCGTCGTCTCGATCACCACCGCCGATCCGGGCGACAAGCTGGAGGTGATCGCGCGCGGCGGCTACGAATTCGCGGCGAAGCAGGTCTACGGCGAGGCGATCGTCTCCACCCCGCTGAGCGACACGCTGGGTATCCGCGTAGCCGCGCGCGCCAGCAAGCAGTTCGACGGCTACTACAAGCAGGTCGGCAGCACGCAGACCTACCCCACGCTCGATCGCACTTCGACCGCGCAAGTGGTCGCGCCCACACTGCATACCTCGGATGCCGCCGGAGACGGACGCTCCAAGGAAGCCTACGTGCGCGCCACACTGAAGTGGGAGCCGACCGACACGCTGACCGCCGTGCTCAAGGCCAACTACGGTGTGAACGACAGCAACAACCCCAGCGCCGGTTCGGTGCTCTATTACTGCCCCACCGGCGCCTCGGCGGGCAATCCGGCGATCCGTTGCGGACGCCGCTTCGAATCCTCGGCCAACCGCACACCGCTCGATATCGCCGCGACCCAGCCTTATGCCAACAAGGACGGCGCGCAGGGCAACCAGTACAAGTCGTGGGCGGTCAACCTCGGGCTGACATGGGCGCTCGACGACCTGACGATCTCGTCGGTCACCAACTACAACTGGAACCGCAACACCTTTCAGTTCGACGGCGACAGCCTTTCACGATCGGGTGCACCGGGCGTATTCGCGACCGAGGATTCCAGCTTCCATGCCTTCTCGCAGGAAGTGCGCGCGCAGACCAGCACCGGCAGCTTCTGGGATGCGATGATCGGCGGCTACTACCAGTCCACCATGCGCGATTACGATGCATGGACGGCCTCGGGCGGGCTTGAGAACAGCGCCGCGACGCCGGGCTATCGCCGCTATCTCGCCAATTCCAAGGACTCGCAGACAAGGGGCGAGACATACGCGATGTTCGGCCAGTTGATCCTGCGGCCGATCCAGAACGTCGAAGTCGCGGGCGGCGTGCGCTATACCTCGGAGAGCAAGGACAGCTACTTCCTCCAGCCCTATTCGCACCCGATCCGCGTGGCGCACGGCATCTTCCTGCCGGGCGTGACGCTGCGATCGAACCAGGATTTCGAGGACTGGTCGCCCGAAGCCACGGTGACGTGGAAGCCGAGCGCGGACATCACCGTCTACGGCGCCTACAAGACCGCCTACAAGTCCGGCGGCTTCTCAAACTCGGGTATCTACAGCCCCAGCGCCGGCCTCGCCGACTTCGAGTTTGATCCGGAGAAGGCCAAAGGCTTCGAGGCAGGCATCAAGACCACGCTGCTCGACCGTCAGCTACGGCTGAACCTGACCGCCTACAACTTCAAGTACAACAATCTGCAGCTGGACTTCTTCCGGTCCGACATCTTCGCCTTCACCACCATCAATGCCGGGTCGGCGCGGACCAAGGGCGTGGAGCTGGAGTTCGAAGTGGCCCCGCGCGCGCTTGACGGCTTCAACCTGCACGGCAGCGTCAACTACAACCGCGCGCGCTACGGCGATGCGCCCGGCGCGCCGTGCTGGGCCGGGCAGACGCGGGGCGAGGGCTGCAATCTGGTCTATGTCGCGGCCACCGACAGCTCGCGTCCGTTCGATCCGGCGACCGACACGGCCGCCAACCGCCAGAACCTGCGCGGGCAAGTCACCGCCAACGCGCCGGAATGGACCGGTAACCTCGGCGCCTCGTACGAAGCGCTGATGGAGAGCGGGGCGAAGTTCGCCTTCGGTCTCGATGCCCGGTACAGCGGCAGCTACCTCGCCTCGGCCTTCGGCAATCCGTACACGAAGCAGCACCGCTACGTGTCGCTCGACGGGTCGATCTCGTTCACCACGGCGGACGAGCACTGGCAGCTGCAGCTCATCGGCAAGAACCTGACCAATCGCTGGTACGCCATCGGCGGCACCGACGCGCCGAACACCGGATCGGGCACCGGCACCCTCGCGGGCGTCGTCGCCGACCAGATCGGCTACGCCAGCGTGCCGCGCACCGTCCAGGCGCAAGTCACCTTCCGCTACTGATCCCCCCAAATCCTCCCCCTCGGGCTTCGGCATGTCCGAAGCCCGCCCTTTTCCATGGGGAGGGCACCGAGAAGGATGCAATCATGAACAGGCCGTCGCAGATCCTCGCCGCGCTCCTCGCGACTTCCACGCTCGTCTGCTCGTCCGCAGGCTTCGCGCAGGTCGCCGCTGACACCGTGGGCCGCACCGTCGAGACCACGCACGCACCGCGCTGGCCAAGCGAGCCGACCGCGCCCAGGGGCGCGCCGAACGTCCTGCTCATCATGACCGACGATGTCGGCTACGGCGTCACCAGCGCCTACGGCGGCCCGGTCGACACTACCAACTTCGAGGCGCTGGCGAAGCAGGGCCTGCGCTATACCCGCTTCAACACGACAGCGCTGTGCTCGCCCACGCGCGCCTCACTGCTGACCGGGCGCCTGCCGCAGAACGTCAACATGGGCAACGTCACCAACCTGCCCACCGGTTACGACGGCTACACCACCGTCATCCCCAAAAGCGCGGCGACGGTGGCTGAGACGCTCAAGGAAGCGGGCTACAACACCGCGATGTTCGGCAAGGGCCACATCACCCCCGAATGGGAAATGAGCCCCGCCGGGCCCTTCGACCGCTGGCCCACCGGCCTCGGCTTCGAATATTTCTACGGCTTCCTCTCGGCCGATACCTCTTTGTGGAACCCCAACCTCGTCGAGAACGAGAAGCCGGTCGATCAGCCCGACCAGCCGGGCTACCACTTCGAGCGCGACATCGCCGACCACGCGATCGGCTGGCTCCAGCGGCACAAGGCCAGCGCGCCGGACAAGCCGTTCTTCATGTATTACGCCTCGGGCGCCGCGCACACGCCGCATCAGGCGCCGCAGGAATGGCTCGACAAGTACAAGGGCAAGTTCGACCAGGGCTGGGACAAGGTCCGCGAGGCAACCTTCCGGCGCCAGAAGGCGATGGGCTTGATCCCGAAGGATTCCGTGCTCTCCCCGCGCCCGGCATCGCTGCCTGCTTGGAATTCGCTCGATGCCGAGCATCGAAAGGTCTACGCCCGGCTGATGGAGGCCTATGCCGCCACCGTCGCTTATGCCGATCATGAGACCGGCCGCCTGATCCAGTCGCTGAAGGACAGCGGCCAGTACGACAACACGATGATCGTCTATATCGAGGGCGACAACGGATCGAGCGCCGAAGGCGGCCTCGACGGCCTTGCCTTCGAACAGTCCGCGATCACCGGGCACAAGGAGACCTTCGCCGAACTCGCCTCGCACTACGACGAGATTGGCGGGCCTTACGTCTACAACCACTTCAACGCTGCATGGGCCTGGGCGATGAACAGCCCCTATCCGTGGTGGAAGCAGATCGCCTCGCAGGCGGGCGGCACGCGCAACGGCATGGTCGTGTCATGGCCCGCGCGCATCCGCGACGGCGGCACCTTCCGCGGCCAGTACGCCCACGTCAGCGACGTCGCGCCGACGATCCTGGAAGCCGCAAGCGTCAAGGCTCCCGAAACCGTGCAGGGCGTGAAGCAGCAGCCGATCGACGGCATCAGCCTCGCCTACAGCTTCGCGGCACCCAAGGCCCCATCCGCAAGGCGCACGCAAATCTACGAGATGATGGAGAACTTCGGCATCTACCACGATGGCTGGATGGCGGGCACGCTGCCCAAGCGCATGGCCTGGGAAGTGGGCGTGGGCGAGGACCGCAAGCTCGGCGTCGGCCCGGAAAACCGCAAGTGGACCCTGTTCAACCTCGACAGGGACTTCACCACCGCCAACGATCTCGCGGCGAAGAACCCGGCGAAGCTCAAGGAACTGCAGGATTTGTTCTGGAAGGAGGCGGCGGCCAACCACATCCTGCCGATCCACGACTACAGCCAGGGCGCCGAGGGCCGCCCGACGATGGGCGGCAACCGCACCGAGTTCACCTATCTCGCCCCGCTCAGCCACCTGAACGAAGACGCCGCGCCGCACACCATCGGCAAGTCCTTCACGATCGACGCCGACGTCGATCTGGCCGCAGGGGCGCAGGGCGTGCTGGTGACGCAGGGCGGGCGCTTTGGCGGCTATGCCTTCTACCTGAAGGACGGGGTGCCGGTGTTCCACTACAATGCGGTGGGGACGGACCAGTTCACCATCCGCGCGGCGGAACCGGTTACGGCAGGTCACCATACCCTGACTGCGGCTTTCCAAGCGGACAAGCAGGAGCTGGGTTCGGGCGGCACGCTGACGATCAGCATCGATGGTAAGCCGGTTGGCAGCGGGCGGATCGGGCGCACGATCCGGGGCTGGATGTCTCATACCGAGGGGTTCGACGTCGGCATGGACACCATCACCCCGGTAAACGGCGACTACACGATCGCGAGCAGCCGGTTCTCGGGGACGCTTCGCAAACTCGAGTTCAAGCTGAAGTAACTTTTATATGTGGGGCGATACCGCATTCGAAGCGCCGTTCCGCACTTTGGGCAAGATCGATCAGGGGCCGTACTTCGCGGTCAAGATGGAAGCTGGCGGGCTGGGCACTGCAGGCGGTCGCAAGACCAACGCCGAAGCTCAGGTTATCGACTGGAGCGGTAACCCGATCCCCGGTTTTACGCTACGGGCAACGCGATGGCGGCGGTGCTGGGCGACGTCTACGGCGGAGCGGGCGGCACATTAGGGCCAGGCATGACCTTCGGTTACATCGCTGGACGTAATTTGGGAGAGCATATTTCCAATCACTGAGATATCCAGCGCCGATAAGGGGAAGCAGATTGCTAATGCACTTTGCTGCCCGCGACTTGGCCCCATCTACGGCGAGCCATGGGCACCATGATAAGAAACCGGACTTTCCGAACCTAGTAGCGAAAAATTGGCCGCTGAGCGGCCGGAATGGGTCGGTGCCAGTCTCTTGGACACTGAAAACTCTAACCGAGGTTGCATCCGTGGATCAGTGGCGCGGGCGAACAGACACTACGCATAAATTCTGTCCTGCCTGAGCATGAGGGGCAGCCCAGACAATTTGCACTAATCGGCGCTGGCAAATGCCGCTTTGGGCCAATTCCTGCGTTCAGGGGCGCATTTCTGTCGGTTCGGCACTTCAGTGCCCTCGCCATTGAAGGCCAGGCGCGATCCTGCAAATCTTTGGATGAAGGGCGATGGCCTTGCAGGCGATCATTTTCCCCACGAGTTCATGGAGCTGAATTTTTGGTATCCGGTCCGCCGAAATGAAGGAGGCACCAAGCAGGATTTGAACAAAAAACCCTGATATACCAATCTGTTGCAAAAATGTGCAATGTGCGGAATTCGGATTATAAATCACTCTCGAACCCCATCTGATTGAAAACAATCAGATTTATGGGGCTGGAAAAGTGTGGCTCCCCGAGTAGGATTCGAACCTACGGCCATTCGATTAACAGTCGAATGCTCTACCGCTGAGCTATCGGG
>NZ_ALVC01000389.1:0-2900 GCF_000293195.2 Sphingomonas sp. LH128 | reverse complement strand
CGGCGACAGGTAGAAATCGATCGTGTCGCCCCGCTTGTCGACTGCCCGGTACAGGTAGGTCCACTTGCCCCGCACCTTGACGTAGGTTTCATCCAGGCGCCAGCTCGGATCAAAGCCACGCCGCCAGAACCAGCGCAGCCGCTTCTCCATCTCCGGGGCGTAGCACTGGACCCAGCGATAGATCGTCGTATGGTCGACCGAAATGCCGCGTTCCGCCAGCATTTCCTCAAGGTCGCGATAGCTGATCGGATAGCGACAATACCAGCGCACCGCCCACAGGATCACATCACCCTGGAAATGGCGCCACTTGAAATCCGTCATCGTTCCGTCCGTCCAATCTCCGCCAAGCATGCTCAAGCTTCACGATTTTTGCAACAGAGCCGTTCGATGGACCCGCACAAGCCTAATTGGCCCGTCGAGCGCCTTATGTCAGTTGCATTAGAGCAATCTGCTCTACCGGCCTTTACGAGAGCGCTAGAGGATAATCGCACACTTTGTCTGGTCAGTAATCAAGTACAGGTTGAGATTGCCGTTCCCAAGGCGGATCGTTGGAGCCAGACCACGATTTGCTTGGAAAAAGTTGGCAACCAGTTGCTAACAGCTTCACCGAAAAATGCAAATGGCAGTACGGCGAACGTTAGTCGAGACGTACCTCTTCCCCGCGGATCCGGGAAAGAATGGTTTTCGGTGAACAATTATCCCGCCAGAGCGCGCGCAGCTAATATACAAGGAGATGTATCTGTCGCCGTAAGTGTTGATAAGTACGGTTACCCCGTAGGCTGTAGTGTTGTCGAATCGTCTAATAATAAAGATTTAGATGAAGGCGCATGTTCCCGCCTCGTCGCCGTGGCGCGATTTTTTCCCGCACTGGAAAAAGACGGCAGAGCAGTTAATGGTGTATGGAAAACCGTCATACGTTGGCGACTTTAGTGCGAATGCGGGACGCTGAGTAAAGTCGGCTCGCCTGAGATCATCGGCATGTCCGCTTTGGGGCGTGTCCGGTCAGGCCGTTTTTTCACCTTCCGGTGCTTAGCGGACCCCGCAGACGATCGCCCCGAACAGTTCGCCGTCGGGCGTAGCAGGACCATGGCACCGAAAATCCTTCGCGCGTTTTTACATCGTGACGACCTCCAAGTTCGGATCCCCAAGTCTGAGCCATTTCACGCGTACCGTCAGCCGGTCCGCTACAACCTCACATCCGGTCGCCGCTCCCACGCGGCTGCACCATAATCCCGCTTTCGCCGGGTCTGGCTCAGGTGACGAGACCAATCTCTACGAGCGGCATATGAAGCCAGAGGAGGGGGCGGTTCGTCTACCTGGATCCCGCGAGGTCGATGCCTCGCTGGATATTCGAACTAATTCGATCAGGCTGCCTTTAAGATGGCGCCTTTGGGCACGACGCCGGCCGTGGAAAATTGCCACAGCGCGATAAGCAGCTTTCGTGCCATTGCTACGATCATGACCCGGCGAATGCGTCCGCCGCCGTCCTGAACGCGCTGATTGAACCACTGAGATAATTCGAAGCCTGGTTGATGGCGAAGCCAGAGCCACGCGACCTGAATCATCGTCGTTCGAAGACGCTTGTTGCCCGCCTTCGATACTCCTTGCTCGCGGTCGATAGTACCGCTCCTCCATGGCGATGGTGCTAAACCTGCATACGCTGCAACCTGCCGTCGGTTGGCAAAGTGGCGGTAAAAGCCTTCACTGTACAAAGTGCCGGCGAACTCATGGCCGATACCCCGTAGCTGAAGCAGGAGCCCTGGCGCGTTTGCCGTCCCCACGGCCTCAACCGTAGGCAACATGGCGTCCCGGACTTTGTTGACCTCGTCGATCTGAGCTATCACCATCTCCAGGCGATCGAGTTCACGTTCGATCTGGCGACTGATGTGGTTCGGGAGAGGCCGGCCATCGCCGGTTCGCAGTTCCTCAAGAAGCGCCCGCCGATTCGCCTTCACTGGCTCGTATCCAGTGATCCCTTGGGCAAACAGCAATCCCTTGATGCGATTGACATGCTGGATGCGCTCGCCAACGAGTACCCGTCGTTCGCGCCCGATCCGCCGACGGTCTTCGTCCTCGACACTAGGCACCGCCACCATGGCACATACCCGCGGCTCGCCACGTTTGTAGGCGAGCAGCGCGCGCACCAGCGCCTCGCCATCAAGGCGATCGGTCTTGGCCCGCCGACTGCGCCGAGAGGTGGCAATCGAAGCCGCATCCACGACGTGGCTTTCAATGCCTTCATTCACAAGACAACGGTGAATCCAGAAACCGTCGAGACCCGCCTCCTGAATCACGACCAAACTATAGGAGATACCGGTGCGCTCGCGCACCTTCGTCTCCAGCTGACAAAATCTTGCGAGAAGAGCTACGATGTCACCCCCCGGTACCGTATGACGGGACATCCGCTCACCATTACCGGGCGCCAGTGAAGTGACGAGCCAAGTAGATCGGCTCAATTCCAAAGAAACGAAGATTGCATTCAGCTGCGTGCTGATGGTGGCATGAGATGAAACTGACACGAGCTACCTCCTTCACGATCTGCGTGCGCCGATCTTATCATCGCTGGCACCGTCCCGCGCCCATGGTATCTCTCTTCTGCGTCTCGAGGGCTTCAAGCGCCTGTGCCCAATCCTTGTAGCCCTTGGGGAAATCGACGCGGATCACGCGGTTGTCGCTGGCGTAGCGATGTGATGCCCGGTTTACGGCCCGGCGCCCCGCTATGTCGCAGTCGCCCGCCAGGATCAGTTCAGTCACGCTGTCGGGAATCGTCGCCAGGCCGAAACGTCGCGACCCAAGCGTTGCCCAGCACGGAAGCTTATGGAGCAGGCTCCACGCGCGAGCGGTCTCGAAGCCTTCGGCAAGGCCGATGGTGGGACCGGTACCGCCCCCACGCCATGCGC
>NZ_ALVC01000388.1:0-13063 GCF_000293195.2 Sphingomonas sp. LH128 | reverse complement strand
GAAGGCGTCGAGCGCGGCGGCGGCATTGTCGCCAAGGCCGCCCCAGGGTTCCCACTCCTGCCCTTCCGGCACGCCCATCAGGGTGCGGAACTGCTCCATCTGGGGCGGGTTCATCATGCCCGAATGGTTGTCCTTGTGCCCCGCCAGCGGCAGCCCGTGGCCCTTGACGGTGTAGGCGATGAACAGCGTCGGCCGGTCGTCGTCGCAGGCATCGAAGGCGTCGATGAGGCTCTCGATGCAGTGGCCGCCAAGGTTCGTCATCAGCGCCGCCAGCGCATCGTCGTCGTAGCTGTCCAGCAGCTTGCGAACTTGCGCCTTGCCGCCGATGTCGGCCATCAGCCGCGCGCGCCACGCCGCGCCGCCTTGATAGGTGAGCACCGCGAAATCGGCATTGGGGCACTGGTCGATCCATTCCTCGATCGCCTTGCCGCCGGGCTTTGCGAAAGCCTCGCGCTGCAGCTTGCCGTACTTGAGCGTGACGACGCGCCAGCCGCAGGTCTCGAAGATGTCGTCGAAGCGGCGGAACATGCGGTCCGCCGTCGTGCTGTCGAGCGACTGGCGGTTGTAGTCCACCACCCACCAGCAGTTGCGCAAGTCGTGCTTGTAGCCTTCGATGAGGCATTCGTAGATGTTGCCCTCGTCGAGTTCGGCATCGCCCATCAGCGCGATCATCCGCCCCGCGTCTTCCTCGCGCACTTGACCATGCGCGACGAGATAGTCCTGCACCAGACTCGAGAACGCCGTCACCGCGACGCCGAGGCCGACCGAGCCGGTCGAAAAATCGACGGGGATCGTGTCCTTGGTGCGCGAGGGATAGCTCTGCACGCCGCCGAGGCCGCGAAAGCGCTCCAGCTTCTCGCGCGTCTGTTCGCCCAGCAGGTAGTGGATCGCGTGGAGCACCGGCCCCGCGTGGGGCTTCACCGCCACCTTGTCCTGCGGGCGCAGCGCATGGAAGTAGAGCGCGGACATGATCGCCGTCATCGAGGCGCAGCTGGCCTGATGCCCGCCGACCTTCAGGCCATCGCGCTTGGGGCGCAGGTGGTTGGCGTTGTGGATCGTCCATGCCGAAAGCCACAGCAGCCGCTTCTCCAGTGCCTCCAGCGTCGCGACAAGGTCGGCGCGGGTCTGGGTGATCGTGTCGGCCATCTGCTCATGCTCCCTGAATGGCGCTCGAGCGCCATCGCGGCAGGATACGCTCGGCGGGCTGCGCATGTCCTTGCGTGTTCGGCCTCTCAGCGCGTATCCATTGGCAGAACCTGCCGATAATTCCACAATGGACGCCATAATCATGCCATCACCGCTGGACTCGATTGACCGCCGGATTCTCGACGAGCTGCAGTCCGACGGACGCATCACCAATCAGGAACTGTCGGAGCGGGTCGGCCTGTCCCCCTCCCCCTGCCTGCGCCGTCTCAAACAGCTGGAAGGCGAAGGCGTGATCACCCGCTACGTCGCGCTGGTCGATCCCGAGACGGTAGGTCTTGGCGTCACCGCCTTCGTCCGCGTGCGGCTCGATCAGCAGGATGACCGCCACCTGGAAGCCTTCGAAACCGCGATCATGCAGTTTCCCGAGGTCATGGAATGCTACCTGATGACCGGGGAGGCGGACTATCAGTTGCGGCTGCTGGTGCCTTCGCTGGGCACTTTCGAGGATTTCCTGCGCAACAGGCTGACGCGGATCGAGGGCGTCTCGCAAGTCACCACCAGCTTTGCACTAAGGCCGGTGGTGTACCGGACTAAAATCCCGGTGTGATGACGGCAGGGACGTCGTCCCGGACTTGATCCGGGACCGCTGGCCGTGACCAGCCCACTTACGGGAGCAGCACCCTGCCGACAGAACTCGCCTAAAGACAGCCACCGGTCCCGGATCAAGTCCGGGACGACGAACTGTCACGGCGTCGCCGAAGGACTCGGCGCGACCGATGATCTCGGTGCGGGTGAGGCGCTGCCGCTCGGTTCGATGCGCAGGCCTTGCCCCTCCAGCGTCACGTCGAGCGGCACCCCTTCGACCCTGGTGCTCAACACCGCCTGCCCGTTCTCGATGCGGATGTGGTTGTCGTCGCCCACCGGAATGTCGCCGAGGTCGGGCACGTCGAGCGGCTGGACCGGGCCGTCCGGATCGGCAGCCTTGCGCGGCGGCGGCGCGGCCTTCTCGCCCAATGCCTCGCGCATGAAGTCGCGCCAGATGCGCGCCGGGACGGTGCCGCCGGAGACCCCGTTCAGCGGCGAATTATCGTCCTTGCCGACCCAGACGCCGACGACGAGATCACCCGAATAGCCCACGAAGAGCGCATCGCGGTTCTCCTGACTGGTGCCGGTCTTGCCGAAGTTCGGCGCCTGCAGCATGGCCGCACGGCCGGTGCCGCGATTGACGGTGGCGCGCAGCATGCCCTCGATCGCCTCGTGATCATGCTTCGAGAGCGAGCGCTTGCCGTCGAGCAACCAGTCGAACCAGCCCGCCTCCGGCACAGGGAAGGCGCGCGGCTCGACCGGGAAGCTGTTGGCGGCGACACCCGCATAGGCGGAGGTCAGTTCCAGCAGCGTCATCGTCGCGGTGCCGAGCGCCAGACTGGGATCGCCCATCGGCAGCGGCGAAGACACGCCGAGCCGCCGCGCCATGTCGATCACCGACTCGTCCCCGACCCGGTTGAACAGCCGCACCGCCGCGACGTTGCTGGACCGCGCAAAGGCATCCTCCAGCGTGATCGTCGGCGAATAGGCCCCGCCGGCGTTCTGCGGGCGGTAGGAGCCGGTATCGATCGGCGTGTTGGGGATCGTATCCTCGGGGCTCATCCCGGACTTGATCGCGGCGAGGTAGACGAACAGCTTGAAAGTCGAGCCTGGCTGGCGGCGCGCCTGCGTAACGCGGTTGAACGGGCTTTGCGAATAGTCCCGCCCGCCGACCATGGCGACGACCTCTCCGTTGCGGCGCATGGCCACGAGCGCGACCTGCGTGCCTGCAGGAACCTGCCGGGCGGCGCGGTGCGCGGCGGCTTGCAGGCGCGAATCCAGCGTGGTGCGATAGGACTCGGCGTGGCCCGCCGCTTCGAGCTGGCGCGCCTGCGGCAGCGCCCAGTCGGCGAAGTAGGTGCCGGTCGGAAGCTCGGCCCGGTTGCGCACGTCGAGACGGGGCGTGGATACGGCCTTCGCGTGCTGCGGAGTCATGTATCCCGCATCGGCCATGGCTTGCAGGACCACCCTCATCCGCTTTTCGGACGCGGCGAAGTTGTTGGTCGGCGCCAGGCGCGAGGGAGCCTTCATCAGCCCCGCCAGCAGCGCCGCCTGCCCCTCGGTCAGCTTCTCGGGCTGGCGATGGAAGTAGTGCAGCGAGGCCGCGCGGATGCCGTAGGTATTGTCCCCGAAGTAGGCGTTGGAAAGGTAGCGCTCGAGGATCTCGTCCTTGGTCAGCCATGCCTCCAGCCAGAACGCGATCAGCATCTCGCGCGCCTTGCGCGTGAGGCTGCGCTCCGAGCTGAGGAAGGTGAACTTGGCCAGCTGCTGCGTGATGGTGGAGCCGCCCTGCGTATTCCCGCCGGTCACGTTGCTGAGCGCGGCGCGGGCGATGCCGCGCGGGTCGATGCCCCAGTGCGA
Organism: Sphingomonas sp. LH128; assembly: GCF_000293195.2. NCBI lineage: Bacteria > Pseudomonadati > Pseudomonadota > Alphaproteobacteria > Sphingomonadales > Sphingomonadaceae > Sphingomonas > Sphingomonas sp. LH128. The sequence goes on along the minus strand of NZ_ALVC01000388.1, from coordinate 9,472 downwards.
ATAGAAACGCCGGTCCTCGATCGCCAGGAATGCCTGCACGACGTGCGGCGGCAGGTCCTTCACCTTGACCGGATCGTCGGTGACCGCGCCGTTGCGGGCGATCGGCGTACCGTCGGCGGCGAGCAGGGTGATCTCGGGCGGCGCGATCGGCTGGAGCGACTTGGACAGCGGCGCGGTGACCGCGAGATAGCCCACGGTCAGCACGAACAGCGCCAGAACCCCCGCGAAAGTGCGGACGATGCGCTGCTTCCACGTCCAGCGGTGCCACGGCAGAAGCCGCCACAGCCATGCCAACAGTCGGCGCGGCCAAGTGCGCCACCCCCTGCCTTCGGGCAAGGGGGTCTCGACGAGCACGTTGTCCAGTTCGGGCTCGCGGGGGTCGGCGGCTATATGGCGGGAAAGCTCCATTGCCGCCTGCGTTTAGCTGATTCTCCCGGCAAACGCATCCGGGGTTTCGACGAAAGGCGTACAGCGCCCTGCCATCGTCGTCAGGTCGCCTTTTCGGGATAGGGCATGATGATCGTGCCGTCGGGCGCGGCGGTGAAGGTCGTCTGCGTCGGATAGGGGATCGCAATGCCCTCCTGCGCGAACCGCTTGACGATCGCCACCATCAACCGGTCGCGCAAGGGGTGGGCGATGCCCCAGTCCTTGCCGGGCACGTCCACCAGCAGGGTGAAGTCGAGCGAACTGGCGCCGAAGCTCTCGAAACCGGCGCGCGATGCCTTGCCGCCTTCCGCCTCGACAAGTTCGGTCAGGATGCCCGGAATGCGCGCCAGCGTCTCCGGCGGGGTCTCATAGGCGACGCCGATGGTGAACGGCAGGCGGATGTGGTCGCGCCCGCTGACGTTCAGGATCTCCTTGTCGAGCAGGTTCTTGTTGGCGATGATCCGCAGTTCGCCGGTATAGGCGCGGATGCGGGTGGACTTGAGGCCGATCGCCTCGATAACGCCCGAACTGGTGCCGAAGCTGATCTGGTCGCCCTTGCTGAAGGGGCGGTCGAAGATGATCGCCAGCGCCGCGAAGAGGTCGGCGAAGATGCCTTGCGCGGCCAGACCGATGGCGATGCCGCCGACGCCCAGACCCGCGACCAGGCCGGTGACGTTGACGCCGATGTTGTCGAGCAGAACCACCGTCGCCACCGCGAAGACGACCACGCTCACCAGCAGGCGGATGAGGCCCATGGCGTTGATGATCGCCTCGCCCTTGAAGTGCTCGGCCGAAGTCTTGTGCTCGATCGCGCCGAGGATGAACTCGCGCGCCCAGATCGCGCCCTGCAGCACGGCGGCGAGGGTGAAGAAGAAAGTCACCATCCGGTCGATCATCGGCGGCGTCTGCGCGTAGCCGTCGACCGCGCGGATCGCGACCATGATGATGAAATAGTTGGTCGTCTTGGTAACCACCCGGCCGACGATGGTGAGCCAGTCGCCCCGCCCGCGTTCCTCCCGGCACAACCGCGCGCCGAGGCGGCGTAGCGCGTAAAGCGCCGAGACGATGGCGACGGCGATGGCCACCGCGATGATGATCTGCAGCCAGTAGGTCTGGAACCACGCGAAGGTCGAATTCGACAAGTCGCGGACCTGCACGGAAACGTCGGGAATGGGGGACTTTGCGGGAGCCGGAGTGGCGGCGGGGGCGGCTGCCGCTGCGGCGATAGTGGTGATTACGCTCATCGCGTGCTCGTGATCCTGCGTCTGTGGCGCCGGCTGCGGATGGCGACCCGAACCGGCGGATGGGCGACGCTCCCGAAGCGAAACGGAGCGTCGGCGCGGGCTTTTGAAATGAACGGCCCTCGACTTTGTTCCCGTATCGGGACCGCCCGGGCGGGTCAAACCTTGCGGCTTCGCCGCTTATACCCTAAGGGGGTATAGGTATGGCACATCTCGGCAAGGACAATCAGGCGCTCATCATGCGGATACGTCGCATGGTCGGGCAGTTGCAGGCGGTCGAGCGCTCGCTCGTCGAAGGGGAGGACTGCGCGAAAGTGCTGCTGCAGAGCGCGGCGGTGCGCGGCGCGGTCAACGGTTTCATCGACGAACTGATCGAGGACCACCTGCGCACCCACGTCTCCGCGCCCGACCTCTCCGATGCCGAGCGCGAGGACGGCGTACAGGCCGTGATCGCCGCCATCCGCCGTTACGCGAAGTAGAAAGACCGGATTTCCCATGGCTTCCCTGCCTCACCCATCCGTTCACGATCACGATTTCCTCGGCGCCTCGCACGACGCCAACGCCCGCCGGACGCAGTGGGTCGTCGTGCTCACCGCCGTCATGATGGTGGGCGAGATCGTCGCCGGATATGCCACCGGATCGATGGCGCTGCTCGCCGACGGGTTCCACATGGCGACCCATGCCGGAGCGCTCGGCGTCGCCGCGTTGGCCTATCGCTATGCCCGCAGGCACCGCCGAAATCCGGCCTTCAGCTTCGGGACCGGCAAGGTCGGTGACCTCGCCGGCTTCGCCTCGGCTCTGGTTCTGGCGCTGTTCGCGGTGGGGATCGGGGTGGAATCCGTGGAGCGCCTGCTCAACCCCGGTCCGGTGGCGTTCGGGGACGCCACCATCGTCGCGGTGATCGGCCTGATCGTGAACATCGTCAGCGCCCTGCTGCTGTCGGGCGACCATCACCACCATGGGCACGGGCATCATCACGGTCACGCGCACAACGACAACAACTTGCGCTCGGCCTACCTGCACGTGCTGGCCGATGCGCTCACCTCGGTCATGGCTATCGTCGCGTTGCTGGCCGGGCGCTATCTGGGCTGGACCTTCCTCGACCCGCTGATGGGCGTGGTCGGCGCGGTCGTCATTGCGCGCTGGTCATGGTCGCTGATGAAGGACACCGCCGCGATCCTGCTCGACCGCACCGACGACCACGTCGCGGAAGAAGTGCGCGAGGCCATCGAAGGCCCCGGCGACGCGCGCATCACCGACCTTCACGTCTGGCGCATCGGCCCCGACGCCCATGCCGCGATCATATCGGCCAGTTCGGCACGCAACCATGGCGAACTGCGCCGCCGCCTCGCGCCGGTGCATGAACTGCGCCACGTCTCGATCGAGCGACATTGAGGGCCTGCGTCGTCCACACCGCAATGACGGGGAAGGGGTGAGCCAGGCCAGCGTTAGGCGGCAAACCATGCGCTATCCTCGCCGGCGGTGGTCGCGTAGCGCTCCAGCTGGCTGTCGAGCCCGGAGAATTCCCAGGTCAGGCGCAGGAACACCGCATCCTCGCCGTGCACCCACAGCCGCGCTGGCGGCCAGTGCGGCTGCCAGCGCAGTTCGTAGACGTCGGCCGTGAACGTGCCCGCAGGAACGGTCACCTCCTCCTTGCCGACATACGTGACCCCGATCGTGATCGGCAGCGCGACGAGCGAGCTTTCGCCGTTGATGTCGTAGGAACAGGTGACGCTCGGGATCATCCGTTCCGCCCCCGGCTCGTCGGTCCCGCGCGCAAGCGCGATGGCGCCGTCGCCCACGAGCGGATGCAGGCCGAGGTAATCGACCTTTCCGGGCAAGGTCTGGCTGGTGCGCCCGAGGTTCGCCGTCAACGACTCGCAGTGCGTGGCGTCGGGCGTGAAATAGTACCACGAACTGCCGGTCAGCTTGCCGTGCTGGACGACGCGCACCTGACCCTCGACCGGGCGCAGATCGGCCCGCCCAGAACACCGGGATCTGCTCCTGTACCGGCTTCACCAGTGCGAAGGCGCCGTTGAAGCGATACCATTCGCCCGCGTGGTCGAAGGGAACCTCGCTCGACCAAATGCGGCGCAGGATCTCCACGTATTCGCGGCTGCGGTGGTAGCGTTGCTCCTTGGTCAGGTAGTCGCCGTCCGCCTGAGTCTCGACGTCGCTGGCGCCGGTGATGATGTGGACGCCCGCACGCCCGCCACTCGCCCGGTCGAGCGTCGCGAACATGCGCGCGGCCATGGTCGGCGCGATGAAGCCAGGGCGATGCGCGACCATGAATTTCAGCGTCTTCGTCACCGCCGCGATGTGCGCGGCGGTCGAGAGCGGATCGGGCCAGGTCGCCGTCTGCCCGACGAGGACGCGGTCGAAGCCCGCCTCCTCGTGCGCGACGGCATAATCGCGCAGAAACTGCGGGTCGTATACCCCGCGCACCGGATGGGCCTCGGAGGAATCCGCGAAGAAGTGAAGGCCGACGACTTCGAAGGCCATTACCGCACCTCCATCGCGGCTTCCCGCTCGGCCACCTTGCGGCGCAGGGCGGGAATGATGTCGCGACCGATGATCTCCGCGTCCCCGATCGGGTCGTAGCCGCGCAGGATGAACTTGTGCACGCCCGCGTCCCAGTAATCCATGATCGCGTCGACGAGCTGGTCAGGATCGCCGACAAGGGTGCCGCTGTTGCTGTGCGCGCCGCGGATCTCGTTGATGCCGTTCCAGAAGCACTTCTCCAGCCGTTCGCCCTTGCCGGCGAGTTCGGCCGTGCGCGCGAATCCGGCAGCGCTGGCGGCGACCTTGTTCTTCTCCGCCTTGCTCTCGAGCGCGGCGATGCGGCTCTTGAGGTCCGCCGCCTGCGCCCACGCCTTGTCTTCACTTTCCCCCACGACGAGGCGCAGCGAAACGAGGAAGTCGGGCTTGCGGCCCAGGGGCTGCGCGGCGGCGGTGACTTTCTGCACCACCTCGGTCATGCCCGCCACGGTATCGCTGAGCGTGGCGAAGACGTCGGCGCAGGCCGCGCCGGTAGCGATCGCCATCGGCGACATGCCGCCGAAGAACACCGGGATCGTGCCGTTCAGCGGCTTGATCTCGGCATAGCCGCCGTTGAAGCGATACCACTTGCCGTCGTGGTCCACCGGGGTCTCGCTCGCCCAGATGCGGCGCAGGATGTCGATGTATTCGAGGCTGCGGTCGTAGCGTTCCTCCTTGGTGTGGAAGTCCCCGTCGCACTGCATCTCGATGTCGCTGGCGCCCGTGATGACGTGGACGCCCAGCCGCCCGCCGAGCAGCCGGTCGAGCGTCGCCAGCATCCGCGCGGCCATGGTCGGCGCGATGAAGCCGGGTCGATGGGCGAGCATGACGCCCAGACGCTCGGTGACGGCGCCGACATAGGCGGCGGTGGTGAAGTTGTCCGGCATCGTCGCGGCATTGGCGATCAGCACGCGGTCGTAGCCCGCCGCCTCCTGCACTTTGGCCAGCTTCACGATGGCGTCGATGTCGTAGTGCGACACCGGCACCGGCGACAGTTCGGAGGCCATGTTGTGATTGATGAGACCGTTGATTTCTATCGGCATGCGCGTTCCCCTGGAATCTGCGCAAAGCCTATGTGCGCCTCCATGCATGGCCTCAGCAGCCGGGCGCATATCTCCGCATGACGGTTAGAATCCCCGCAATCGGCGCGTTTGCGGCGAAGAACGCATAGGATGATGCGGCGGACTCATGCCCCCTGCAGAAGCAATCTTGCAGCGATCAACTCCACAGAGCGGACATGCCTTCCTCGGACGGTTGTGTCCTGCACGCCAAGCGCATTGCATGCCCGCATGATCGAGGTCATTCCGATCTCTGACCTACCGGAACGATGCGCATGTCGACCTCCCTTTCCCGCCGTACCCTTCTTGCAAGCGCCTTGCTGGGCGCCACCGCCGCCTGTGCGGGCGGTGCATCGCGCAGCGTCGTCGCGGCACCGATGCCTGATCGCCGGACGTTCGACCTCACCGGTCCGGGCGAACGCACCATCTCGATCAGCGAGTGGGCGGGCACCAGCGGCAAGCGCGGGACGATCCTGTTCTCGCACGGCGCCCTGTCCGCGCCGTGGTTCTACGACCGCATCCTCCAGCCGCTGCTGGCATCGGGTTACCGGGTGCTCGCGCCGCTCCACGTCGACTCCGCGCAGCACCCGCACACGGCCGAGTACAAGGGCCTTGCCAGCTGGCGCTGCCGCATCGAGGACATGCGCACCCTCATCGCGCATATCGGCGACACGCCGTTCATCGCCATGGGCCACAGCTACGGCGGCCTGATCGCCACCGTTCTCGGCGGCGCGGCGGGCGTCATACCCGAAGGGATGGAAGGCCCGCTCATGCCGCGGCTCGCGACGAGCGTGGTGGCGTTCTCGCCTCCGCCGATGATCCCGGTGATGATGACGGCGGAAGGGTACGGCGCCCTCGCCGTGCCCGCGCTGATCCAGACCGGCACCATCGACCTGCTCCCCGGCATGACGCCGAGCGATGCGGAAGGATGGCGCGCGCACCTCGCCGCGTTCGACGCCGCCAAGCCGGGCGGGCACCGCTACGGCCTCGTGCTGGAGGGCGTGAACCACTACTTCGGCGGCGCGATCTGCGATTTCAGCCAGCCCGGTCCGATGCAGCTTGACGGGCTCAGCCACGCGAATGCGGTGGCGAGGCTGTTCCTCGACGCCTTCGCCAGCGGCAAGGCGAACGCCAAGGCCCTCGCGAGGCTCGACGCCGGGATCACCGACGCCCTCCCCATCCGCCTGATGCGGCGCTGAGGCCAGCGCTCGTGACTGACGTTCTGGGCTGGCGCAGGCTGCTGGGGGTGATCGCACCCTCGACCAACACCGTCGTGCAACCCGACATGGAGCGCATGCGCCCGCCCGGCGTCACCAACCATCTCTCACGCATACACGTCGAGGACCCGGTGGCGCTCTCGAACGAGGACTTCATCGCCGGAACCACCGCCATTGCCGAGAACACGCTGGACGCCGTGCGCTCAGTGATGACCTGCCGCCCGGACTATCTGGTGCTCGGCATGTCGGCGGTGACCTTCTACGGAGGCGTGGACGGCTCTCGCCGCTTCAAGGCCCGGATCGAGGCGGAAGCTGGGGTGGGCGCAACCACCGGGGCGGAGGCCGTCGCCGCCGCCCTGACCGCCGTGGGCGCGAAGGCGGTGAGTTTCGTCTCGCCCTACTACCCGGTGGCGAATGCCGAAGTCCGCCAGTTCCTTGAAGAATCGGGCTTTGCCGTCAGGCGCGACCGGGCGCTGCACTGCCGCCGCTGGACCGACATCGCCAAAGTCACGCCCGAAACGCTGCGCGAAGTCATCGCGCAGCTCGACGGTGACGACGTCGACGCCATCGTTCAGGTGGGCACCAACCTCTCCATGGTCGATCTCGCCGCCGAGTACGAAGTGACGCTCGGCAAGCCGGTGATCGCCATCAACACCGCGACCTACTGGCACGCCCTGCGCGCCTGCGGGATTTCGGACAAGCTGCCCGGCTTGGGTCGCCTGTTGAGCGAATTCTAGAACGACAAAACACGTCGTCATCCCCGCGCAGGCGGGGACCCATCTGATGCACTCTCCCGTTGCGCAATGGGATGGGTCGGGAGATGGGTTCCCGCCTGCGCGGGAATGACAAGATGAACAGACCACACATCGCAAATCCACCCTGCGGCCATATCACCAAACGGCATTAGGCCATCGCCCCGAGCCCCCGTGTTCTGCGTCTCAAGCACGAGTACGGAGAACCGCGTGGCAACAGGATCAGGTAGGGCGGCCCATGCAGGCGCCGCAAGTTCCAGGGCATGGTCGATCAGGATAGGGTCGCTGCTGATCCCCCTCGCCCATGCGGCGGGACAGAACGTCGTGACCGTCCTCGGCCTGCGGTTCATGACGGACAGTCTGGCGATCTCCGCCGGGACCGCGGGGCTCATCTTCGCCCTCGTGAAAATCTACGACGGCTTTCTCGACCCCACCGTCGGCGCGTGGAGTGATCGCTTCCAGTCGAAGTGGGGTCGCCGCCTGCCATTCCTCTTCGCGGGCGGACTGGCGATGCCGCTGGGCGTCGTCATGCTGTTCGGCGCACCCGACGTGGGATCGGTGCTGCTGACCGAGGCGTTCGTGACGCTGGCGCTGATCATCCACGCATCCGGCTATACGCTGATGACGATCCCCGGCTTCGCGATGGTCGTCGAAAGTTCCACCGACCCCGACGAGCGCGCCCGGCTCATGGCATGGCGCACTTACGGCAACGCGGTCGGCACCCTGCTCGGATCGACGCTGCCGACGTGGCTGCTGGGCATGATCGGGCCGGGCCGCCAGAGCCACCTCATCCTTGCGGTGCTGGTCGGCGCGATCGTCTTCGTCGCGACCACCGCCGCCGTACGTCTGCTGCGCGACGCCCCCCGCACGGCGCCGAGTGCCGAGGCCGCCCGCAAGCCGCGCGGCCGCTTCGAACTGTGGCGGCAACTGGTGGTGGTCTGGGCCAACAAGCCGTTCCAGATCCTCGCCATCGCGCATGTCTTCCTGCTGTTCGGCACCGTGATCGGGTCGGCCACCCTCGCCTACTTCACCCGCGTCGTGCTGAAAGTCGGCGATGCCACGCTGGGCACCTATTTCATGCTTTCGACTGTCGCGATGGTGCTGTCGATGCCGGCGTGGGTGTTCGGGTCGCGCCATCTCGGGCGCAAGGCGTGCTACATGATCGCCCTCGCCGTCTATGGCGCCAACCATCTGACCTGGCTGCTTGCCGGGCCGGGCGAGAGCACCCTCGGCATCGGCGCCCGTGCCCTCGTCGGCGGCTTCGCGGGCGGCGGCATGATCCTGTGCGCCTATGCCCTGCTCTCCGATGCCGTGCGCTACGATTTCGTCCGCAGCGGCGAGCGTCGGGAGGGCGCCTTCGCGGGCATCACCACGCTGCTGGACAAGCTGTCCTCCGCCGCCTCGCTGGCTGCGCTGGGCGCGTTCCTCTCGGCGATGGGCTACGTGTCCTCGGCCAGTGGTGCTTCGGGCGCGCAGGGTGCCGACGCGGAATGGGCGATCATGATGTGCGAGTCCGTGATCCCGGCGCTGGCGATGGCCGGTGCCTTCATCACGATGTGCTTCTACCGCCTCGACGCCGGGGAACTGGCGCTGGCGGAAACGACGGCAGCGCCCGCGCTTGACCCTGCGGTCGATCCCACGGGCGAGCCGACCTGAAGGAAACGGCAGCCCCGGCACTGACCGCCGGGGCTGCCGTATATCAATTCGCGTGAGGACGCTTTTCCACCAGAACCGCAACCGGAACATGCGGGATCGCCCGGCTTTCCTCCACGTCCGGCCGCCCGACATGGGCGCGCAGCTTCTCCGCGAAGAGTTCCGCCGAACGCTTGATCTCGGCATCCGCCCGGAACAGCAGTCCCGCGCGCAGAGGGCGCGGCATCCGCTCGACATTCAGCGCGACCGCGCCGGTGCCCTCCATCAGCGCATCGGGCAGCATGCCCAGCATGCCTTCCTCCAGTACCAGCGACTTCATGAACGAAACCGAGCTGGTCCTGACCCCGGCGGCCGGCATCCCGGCGTTGCCGACCGCGAAGTAGTTGCGAGTGGCTGCCAGCCAGTGCTTCTGGTCCAGCATCGCCCATGCCCAGCGCGTCAGCTCGGCGGGCGTGATACCGCTACGATGCGCAAGCGGGTGCCCGGGCGCGGCGTAGATCGAGCAGGACGAACTGCGGATCCGCTCATAGGCCAGCTTCTCCTGCATCGTCGTGGCCGGGACGGTGGTGAAGACGAGATCGACCTTG
>NZ_ALVC01000387.1:0-6920 GCF_000293195.2 Sphingomonas sp. LH128 | reverse complement strand
CCGAAGCCGTCGTCGAAGCGCCCGCAGCGCCCGAACCGGTCGCCGAGGAAGCGCCTGCAAAGCCCAAGCGCACCCGCCGCAAGAAGGCGGACGTCGAGGCCGAAGCCGCTCCGGCACCGGCTCCCGAGCCGGTTGCGGAAGAGGCTGCAGCAAAGCCCAAGCGCACCCGTCGCAAGAAGGCGGACGTCGAGGCCGAAGCCGCTCCGGCACCGGTCGCCGAGCCGGTCGCCGAACCCGAAGCAGTCGCCGAAGCCGCGTCGGCTGACGATGCCGCTCCGGCACCGCGCCGTGGCTGGTGGCAGCGCACTTTCGGCGAGTAATCGCCGACGGCTCTGAAACAAGGGCCTGAAAATGCAGACGCCGCGCGCGCCCTCAAGAGGTCACGCGCGGCGTCTTTGCGTTGAGGGAGCAGTCGATCCCCAACTTCGTCATCGCGAGCGCAGCAACGCAATCCAGGGCAACATTCACCGCTCCGGATTGCTTCGCCGCGCTCGCGATGACGACTTTCGAATGCACAAACCGCCCTGCCCTATGACATGTCGGAGTGGCTGCCAGTCCCCGACGAAACCTACAGTGCCGACGCAAAGAACATGCGGCGGCGGCGTTGCGCTGGTCCTGCCGCAGCCGATGGCCTGCTGGGAGACGGACTGAATGACACAAGACGTGAACTGGGATCTCGAGGCGGACGTGGTCGTACTGGGATCGGGCGGCGCGGCCATGACCGCAGCGATCGCCGCGCATGATTTCGGCGCGAAGGACGTGGTGATCCTCGAGAAGACCGGCATGGTCGGCGGCACCACCGCGATGTCGGGCGGCATGCTGTGGATTCCGGGCAACCACCACCAGATCGAGGCAGGTATCTCCGAGGACGACGAGGACGTCGTCGCCTATCTCGACTCGCTGGCGCCCGGGGCGCTCGATCCCGATACGCTCATGGCCTTCATGGAAACCGGGCCGGAGATGATCCGCTATCTGGCGGACAACACGCCCGTGCGTTTCCACGCCTACGCCGATTTCCCCGATTACCAGCCCTATATGCCCGGCGCCAAGCCCGACGGCGGCCGCTCGCTCGACAACGATGCCTTCTCGTTCGAGCGGCTCGGCAAGTGGTCCACTCGCGTGAACCCGACCAAGATGGCTTACCCGGTGCGCGGCAGCCTGATGGAAGCGATCAACGGCACGCTTGACGAAGCGACGCTCGCCGAGCGCGAGGCAGGCGATTATCGCGGTCTGGGTCAGGCACTGGCGGGATCGCTGTTCCTCGCGGTGATCGATCGCGGCATTCCCGTCGAGTTCGAAAAGCGCGCGCGCAAGCTCGTCAAGGACGGTGATCGCGTGATCGGCGTCGTCGCCGAGGACGCCAATGGCCGCGACTACCGCGTGCGCGCCCGGCGCGGCGTCGTCATCGCCACCGGCGGTTTCGAGTGGAACGAGACGCTGGTAAAGACCTTCCTGCGCGGCCCCCTCACCGGCCCGGTCAGCGTGCCCGAGAACGAGGGCGACGGGTTGCTCATGGCGATCGAGGCGGGCGCCCAGCTCGGCAACATGCAGCACGCCTTCTGGCAGCAGAGCGTACTGGAATTCCAGCCCCAGCACCGCGCCGCCAAGCCCAATTATCTGCTCGGTTCGGACGAACGCGCGCGCCCCGGCGCGATCCTCGTCAACCGTGCGGGCAAGCGCTTCGTGAACGAGGCGGCCAACTACAACGCCATGGGCAAGGCGCTCCACGCCTTCGATGCAGGTACGCACGCCTACGCCAACCTGCCGTACTGGCTGATCGTCGACCAGCGCTATCGCAGCAAGTACCAGACCTTCAACACGCCCCCGGGCGGCCCCGTGCCCTCGTTCATGATGCAGGCCGACACGCTGGAGGAACTCGCCGAAAAGGCCGGGATCGATCCGCAGGGGCTCGCGGCGACGGTGACGCGCTTCAACGATCTGGTCCGCAAGGGCCACGACGACGACTTCAACCGCGGCGACAACACCTACGACAACTTCTACATGTGGGGCGATGCGGAGTTCGAACCGCCTTACCGCACGCTCGGCGTGATCGATCAGGGACCATTTTTCGCGGTGAAGATGGAAGCCGGGGCGCTCGGCACCGCCGGTGGTCCGAAGACCAACGCCGATGCGCAGGTCCTCGACTGGAGCGGCAATCCGATACAGGGCCTCTACGCAGCGGGCAACGTCATGTCGGCGGTGCTGGGCGAGGCCTACGGAGGCGCAGGCGGCACGCTCGGTCCGGGCATGACCTTCGGCTACATCGCCGGAAAGCACCTCGGCACGCATCTGCCGAACTACTGACCGCAGCTTTCCTACAGGGACTTTCCTACAGGGGCATGGGCGGAGTATTTTTCCGTCCATGCCCTTCTGCGTTCTCACTCTTTTGTTTTTCGGTCCGAAGGACCGTTTTCCGGCTGGCGGCTTTCGTCACAAGGTGACAGGCCCGGCCTGCAAGGTGACACCCCGGGATCGTAAAGTGACACCTAAGGTGACACATCGAAGCCCTAAGGTGACACACAAGGTTACACATCTCGGCGCAAGAATGGCGGATTTGCGTGAAACGGGGCCACACCGGCGGTGGAAGGTGACACCTTTTCTCCCTGGACCGTGTAAACCGTGTAAACCTCGACGCCCGCGACTTTCGCAACTGCCCTTGCGCGCCATGCGCCCGCAAGGCCCGCTGCAGCGCCGATATTGGTGCATTTCCGGATATCCCACCCCTCACCTCACCATAGTCACCTCTTGCCCTACGCGGACGAATCGCTAGAGGGGGACCACAAAGCGGTTCATGCCGCACTGCAAGATCACGGGGATTCTACCATGGCGACCTTCACCCTCCCGGCGAACAGCAAGATCAGCAAGCGCGGCAACGTGCACAAGGCTGAGGGCGCCACCAAGGTCAAGAAGTTCACCGTCTACCGCTACGACCCGGACTCGGGCGAGAACCCGCGCTACGATCAGTTCGAGATCGACCTCGATGCGTGCGGCCCGATGGTCCTCGACGCGATCATCAAGATCAAGAACGAGATCGACCCCTCGCTGACGTTCCGCCGTTCGTGCCGCGAAGGCATCTGCGGTTCGTGCGCGATGAACATGAACGGCAAGAACGGCCTCGCCTGCACCACCGCGATCGAAGACCTGAAGGGTGACATCCGCATCACCCCGCTGCCGCACATGGACGTGATCAAGGACCTGGTTCCCGATTTCACGCACTTCTACGCGCAGTACGCCTCGATCCGTCCCTGGCTGCAGACCGTCTCGACCACCCCGTCGGGCAAGGAGCGCCTGCAGAGCCCCGAACAGCGCGAGAAGCTGGACGGCCTCTACGAGTGCATCCTGTGCGCGTGCTGCTCGACCTCGTGCCCGAGCTACTGGTGGAACTCCGACAAGTTCCTCGGCCCGGCGATCCTGCTGCAGGCCTACCGCTGGCTGGCCGACAGCCGCGACGAGATGACCGGCGAGCGCCTTGACGAGCTGGAAGATCCCTTCCGCCTCTACCGCTGCCACACCATCATGAACTGCGCGAACGTGTGCCCCAAGGGCCTCTCGCCCGCGCGCGCCATCGCCGAAATCAAGAAGATGCAGGCCGAGCGGCAGGTCTGAGCCTTCGGGCTTTAGACCGGTAACTTCCCGTGGCGCAGGACGGTGTATTCATCCATGAGCCCGACCCGGAATTTCCGGGGTGGTCCACGTGGAAGCTGAACGAGGGCTCGCGGTTCAATTCGCAGGGCCTTGGTCGCATGATCGTCCGCCGCGAGGGTGAGCGCGGCGCTCGCCTTCGTCTCGTCGAAGCGGGCCTGCAGCACAGTAACGTCCTCGACGCCGTCCATGGCGGCGTCACCCTCGCCCTGATCGATGTGGGCATGTTCGCGACAATGTTCGTCGTACTCGGCGAGGATGCCGTCGGTGCGGTCACGCTCGAACTCAGCAACCAGTTCATCGGTGCCGGCCGCATCGGCGAGCCGCTCGACATCGTGGCCGAGATCATGAAGGAAACCCGCCGTCTCGTCTTCGTGCGCGGCACGGTCGAGCAGGGCGACCATCTCGTCGCCAGCTTCATGGGCACCCTCCGCAAGCCGAGTGCGTCCAAATGAGCGCGATGCTCGAACGCTACGAGGCGCTTGTCGCGACCGGCGAACTGCGCTCCGATCCGGAACAGGCAGCGGCCGCCGAGCGACTGAACCGCCTCCAGCGCGAATTCTACAAGTCGTCGTCCTCGACCGGCCTGTTCGGCAAGCTGCTGGGCAAGAAGGCTGCAGCGCCGCGCGGCGTCTACATGTGGGGCGGTGTCGGGCGCGGCAAGTCGATGCTGATGGACCTGTTCGTCCAGACGCTCGACATTCCCGGCAAGCGCCGCGTGCACTTCCACGCCTTCATGCTGGAAGTCCACGCGCTCCTGCGCGACGAGCGCAAGAAGGAAACCGGCGACCCGATCCCACCGGTCGCCGCAGCTATTGCCCGCAACGTCCGCTGCCTCGCCTTCGACGAGATGGTCGTCAACAACTCGGCCGACGCGATGATCATGAGCCGGTTGTTCACGCACCTGATCACGAACGAGGGGGTCACCATCGTGACCACCTCCAACCGCGCTCCTTCCGAACTCTACAAGGATGGGTTGAACCGCGAGCATTTCCTGCCGTTCATCGGACTGATCGAACAGGAGCTCGACGTGCTCACGCTCAACGGTCCGACCGACTATCGCATGCAGCGCCTCGGCGGCATGGCGACCTGGCACCACCCGCTGGGCGAACCGGCCACCGAAGCCGCGCGCGAAGCGTTCTACCGCCTCACTGATTATCCGCCGGAAGATAGCGAACATGTGCCCTCCACTGACATCGACGTCGGCGGCGGAAGAATGCTTCACGTGCCCAAGAGCCTCAAGGGCGTGGGAGTCTTCAGCTTCAAACGCCTTTGCGGCGAGGCCCGCGGCGCGGCCGACTATCTCGCCATCGCGCGTGCCTATCACACGGTGATCCTCGTCGGCATTCCGAAGATGGGTCCGGACCGTCGCAACGAGGCAGCGCGCTTCGTGACGCTTATCGACGCTCTCTACGAGAACAAGGTGAAGCTGATCGCGGCTGCCGACGCTACTCCAGAAGAGCTGTACGAATCCGGGACCGGTCGCTTCGAATTCGACCGCACGATCAGCCGTCTCAATGAAATGCAGAGTGCCGATTATCTCGCGCTGGGCCACGGCGAAGGCTAACCTCGTTAACGAGTCCCGAATCGGGAAGCGATTTACAGTGCCCCTGCCCGGAGCCGCTATCGTCAATTTAAGACGAGAGCTTTTCAGAACCGATGAATTGCGGCGCTTAAATGGGTTAAAATCACCCATCGCGAGAAATTACAAACAAACACAAACAATAGACAAAGAAAAAGCGCTTTCCAAAAGACAGGAGTTCTTCTGGAAAGCGCTTCGTTTTTTGCAGTGGTTCGGATTAATCAACCCAAACTAGTGCAGCAGAAGCCTCTATTAGAGACCGCCGCCCCACCAACCACCGCCCCAGATGTCCTTGTTCATCGTCATTCCCCATGTGAACGACCGCATCGCTGCGGCCGCCCTCACGGATAATAGTTAGTTAACGATGCATCAAGGAATTTTTAACCAATCAGTCGTGCCCTCCTGCCGGACACGAAGTCTAGGAAATCCCGGAATGGGACAGGACGGCTTACGTGATACCCCTGAACGAGGTCACAGTGCAGCCCGGTCAGCATCTCCAGAACCTTGGCCGTCTCGACCCCTTCAGCCACGACGACACGGTCGAGCGAATGAGCCATCTCGATGATCGACTGCACCAGAAGCAGATCTTCCTTGTTGCTTTCCATCAAGGATACGAAGGTCTTGTCGATCTTGACCTCGCTGGCGGGCAGATAGCGCAGATAATCGATCGTGGCGTTGCCGGTGCCAAAATCGTCGATCGACAGGCGAAGGCCGGACTGGACTAGACGCTGCAGCATCTGGAACGTCTTGGAACTGCGGTCCAGGCGATCCGTCTCCGTGATCTCAAGGATCAGACGGTTGGGTGACAGACCATGCGCGGCGAGAATCTCCGCAATCATTCCCGGCAGTCCCGGATTGCGAAGAAGCTGAGCAGAGATATTCACCGACATCGTCATCTCGTAGCCGTGACGCTCCAGTTCGACAGCCACTCGCACCGCGTCATTGATGACAAAGCGGGTGATGCGCTCGATCCGATGGAATTCCTCAGCAATCCGGATGAACTTGTCCGGGCTGATCGGTCCTCGTTCGGGGTGCGTCCAGCGAACGAGCGCTTCCGCTCCGCTGATCCGGTTTGATCGCAGATCGAGCTTGGGCTGATAGGCGACCCAGACCTCCCCATTATCGATGGCCCGGTCGAGCGACGTCAGCAGGGAGATTTCCCACTGAGCCTCGTGCTTGCGGGCATCGTGCTGATAAACCAACTCGTCGTTGCGCACCGCCTCTTCCGCGGCCTGCATGGCGCTGGCGACGCGGCCCGAGAGCGGACGATCGAACTCGGAGTCGATGCCGCAGTTGAACGACAAGTCGATGTCGATACCGCCGACCTGGATGCCGTTCTGGACGATCCGGTGCAGGCCTTCGAGATTCTCGAACAAGTCGAACGTGCTGCGGATCGAAGACAGCCAGACGAACATTCCGCCTTCGTGATAGATCAACACGCTTTCGTCACTGATACGAATGCGACGAACGATTTCCTTGGCAAGCTGCGCTTCGACGTGCTCCGCAAAGCTCCCGATAATTCCGCCGTAGTTCCGAATCTTCAGGGCGACGAGAACACGCGTGGACAGATCAGGAGAATTGCGCAGGGCCTGAACGCTGGGCAGGCCGGAACCAGTGTTCGTTTCGCCCGCCTCCTCGACCCTGTCGAGATTGCGCATGCGGATGACGGCGACCAGCGCCACGGAGAAGGCCGGGA
>NZ_ALVC01000386.1:0-3256 GCF_000293195.2 Sphingomonas sp. LH128 | reverse complement strand
GGGGCGCGTAGCAGCCCCTTGCGCCATCCACCCATGTCGGTCATTCAACGCCCGGATTTCATTTCCCGGCAGCGGACGGTCCGCAGTGGCTTGTGCTCTCAAAATCGCTGGCGCCTTGTCTCAAGGCGGCTTCAATGTCGACCATCTAAATCGAACTCTGGTAGCAGGGGCTTCCGTGCCGTAAGCCACAGCCTCCTGCATGGACAACAAGAGAGCTTATGGCGCTGGTAAAGAAATCGACCTTGGGTTCTCGTGCAAGGGGTACGACCTCAGCTGCTGCAGAGGTCGCGCCATCAGCGGAAGTCAGCACTACTCGCCGGCCGGCTGCAAGGCGCAAATCGGCCACCCCTACCGAGCGCATCGACCAGGCGACGCAGGAACTGGCGAGCGGCCTGGGCGAAGCCTCGGCAGCGGCCGCCGAGTTGCAGCGCACGATGGCCCAGATTTCGAGCGGGGCAGAGGAGGCGGCGGGCGCGGCGCAGGAATCGCTCGGCCTGATCGCCGCGCTCGGCATGAATTTCCGCGACGCACGGAGCCGCGCGGAACAATCGCGTCGTCAGACGGAGGCGGTGCAGACCAGCTTTGCCGAGATCAGCACGCAGATCGAAGGATCGGTCGCGGCCATAGAATTGAGTGCGCAGCGACAGCTGTCGACCGTCGATCTGATGTCCACGTTGGAAGAGGCAGCGGGAAACATCGACGAGATCGGGGCTTATGTCGCCGATGTGTCGGACCAGACCAGCCTGCTTGCCCTCAACGCTGCGATCGAAGCCGCGCGTGCAGGCGACAGCGGGGCGGGCTTTTCGGTCGTCGCGGACGAGGTGCGCACGCTGGCCGAGAACTCCGAAGCGGGCGCCAGCGACATTCGGCGCCTGTCCGCCAGCATCGGAACCGAGGTGCAGCAAATCGCGGAAAAGATCCGAGCGGCATCGACGCAGGCCACGAGCGAGGCCGGCCTGGGTCATGAGGTCGTCGCGCGCCTGAAAGTTGCGCGCGATGATCTCGCGGCACTTGGCATGAACATGCAGGACATTCTCCAGACAGCGTTGGAGGCGGAAAGTGCGACCCGCGAGGCGGAGCGCGGCGCGGAGCAGGTGGCGAGCGCCGCCGAGGAGCAGTCCGCCGCCGCAGCAGAAGCCCAGCAGGCTATTGAGCAGCAGGGATCTTCGCTGGAGGAAAGCCAGCAAACGGCAGAGGCGCTTGGCGACTTGACCGAGCAGTTGCAGAGCAATGCCGGCGAGGTCGTGGTCGAACAGGTGGCAGCGGCAGCGGAAGAACTGTCAGCAACGGTGCAGGAACTGTCCGGCGCGTCCGGACAAATCCTCGTGGCGCTTGAACAGATCAGTCGTGGCACTCAGGTTCAGGCATCAGCCACCCTTCAGGCCAATGCCGCGATGAGCCAGATCGAAAAATCCGCTCGCGTTGCTCAGGAGAGAGCGGAAGGCGCTAACGGCCGGATCACCGCGATCGTGCGATCGGTGACGGAAGGCCGGGCGATGATGGAGCAGCTGGTCGATGGCGTCGGCACCGCGCTGCAAGAGGTCAACGGCGTGCAGGGCCTGTTGGCAGGCCTGAACGACACTACGCGAAAGATCGAAAAGATTGCCGACAGCCTGGCCCTGATTTCCATCCAGACGAATATGCTGGCCGTCAGCGGCGCGGTCGAGGCGACCCGTGCTGGGGACGCAGGGTCGGGATTTGCAATGGTCGCGGGAGATATCCGCAAGCTGTCTCGCGATGCCGCCGATAGCGCAGAGCGGACCAAGGACATCGTCCGCACGATACAGGATCAGATGGTGTCCGTCCGCCGCGATCTCGATCAGGTTGTTGGAGCTGCCGAGGCGGAAATAGCCCGCAACCGAGCCATGGTGGAACGCTTTGCGCTGGTGACAGCGGAACTGGAGGATGCGCAGGCATCCAACGGCGCGATCCTGACGAGCGCGGATGCCATGTTGCGGTCCGTTCGGGAGGTTCAAAGCGGCACCACCCAGATCGCCGAAGCGGCCGAACTTGCCGCAGCCGCCATTCGGGAAGCGAGCGCGGCCGCACGCCAACAGGCACAGGGCGCCGAGGCGCTGGCGGCAGCGATCGAGGAAATCGCGTCCATCGCGACCGTCCTTGCCGTACAAGAGAACTGAGTTTGGCCGCCGCCCCTCTCCCCGCCATGCAAATTCTGACGTTCACCGTCGGCGAACGGCGTCTGGGCTTGCCCGCTGCGCAGGTGCGGGAAATCCTGTCGATGCCGAGGATTTCGCGTGTGCCGCATGCGCCGGATGCGCTGCTGGGCGTCGCGAACATGCGCGGCACGGTTATTGCGGTGATTTGCGTTGGACGGCTGATCGGTCAGGAAGAGAGCGAAAGCCAGCGTGTGATCATCGTCGATGCCGACGGCCTCGTAGGACTGGCCGTTACCAGCGTTGCTCAGCTTGCGGACCAGCGCGCGGTCCCTGACGTCTCCCTGCTCGACGTTGCGGAGCTGGTCGCACAGGCCGTGCCGAAGAAACGTCAGCGCGAGTCCAGCGGGCGCGTCATCGCTTTGGCAAGCCGCGCTGCCCGCCAAGACACCTTGGCGCTCGTTGCTTTCACGATCAGCGATCAGGCCTTTGCGCTCCCCTTGTCCAACATCGACAAGATCATGCGCGTGCCCGACGACATCGCCCGGATGCCGCATGCGGACGATGTCGTGATCGGCACCATGCCGCTGCAAGGCAACCTCCTGCCATTGCTGTCGCTCGCGGCCCTGCTGGCCCTTCCCATCCGGCCCGCAGACCATCATGCCCGCATTCTCGTCGTCAGGATCGGCACGCATCGCGTCGGTCTGCTGGTCGACGCGATGCAGTCCGTTGTGCGCGTCGCCGAGACTGACATCGATTCCGTTCCGCAAGTGCTGAACCGGGGCGGCGCGGAAGCACGCATCCAGGCGATCTGCCGGCTCGGGGAGGGCAAGGGCCTGCTGTCCGTCCTCGCCACGGACCAGCTGCTGCGCGAGGACATCATGGCGAGGCTGCTACAGGGCGATGGCAAGGAACAGGGCAACATGACAGGCGGCGCGGCGAGCGAACGATGCGAGCGGTTTCTTCTGTTCCGGATCGGCGACGACAGCTTCGGTTTGCCCCTCGATGCGGTCGATGAGGTCGTCCCCTTGCCGCCGCGCCTCACGCCCCTGCCCAAGGCGCCCGACTTCGTGCAGGGAGTCATGAACGTGCGCGGTCAGGTCATCCCGGTGATCGACCAGGCGCGGCGGGTCAACGGCACC
>NZ_ALVC01000385.1:0-10975 GCF_000293195.2 Sphingomonas sp. LH128 | reverse complement strand
CCGATCCTCATCGCGGGCGACAACTTCGGCTGCGGCTCCAGCCGTGAGCACGCCGCCTGGGCGCTGCTCGACATGGGCGTGACTTGCGTGATCGCGCCGAGCTTCTCGGACATCTTCTCGGGCAATGCCTTCAAGAACGGCATCCTCACCGTGGCGCTGCCGCAGGAGGCGATCGATCGCCTGATGGAAGTGGCGCAGGACGAGACGATCGACATCGACCTCGACACGCAGTCGGTGACCACGCCGTTCCAGGATCGCTTCACGTTCGAGATCGATCCGTTCCGCAAGCACTGCCTGCTGAACGGCCTCGACGAAGTGGGCCTGACGATGGCGCAGGGCGACACGATCTCGACCTACGAAGGCAAGGCACGCGAAACGCTGCCGTTCCTTGCCAGCCCGGTGCTGGCGGCCTGACCGCAAAATCCTCCCTGTTCCGAAGGAATGGGGAGGTGGCAGCCCGCAGGGCTGACGGAGGGGGCTGCTACCCCTCCACCACCGCCTTCGGCGGCGGTCCCCCTCCCCATTGCTGCGCAACAGGGAGGATATAGCCTCAGCGTCCCTTAAACGCGGGCTTGCGCTTTTCGAGGAACGCATTGACGCCTTCGAGGAAGTCCTCGGTCCGCCCCGCCTCACGCTGGCCGCGCCGTTCCGCCTGAAGCGCGGTTTCGAGGCTGGAATCCAGCGCGTCCCACGCCATGCGCTTGATGAGGCCGAGCGAGCGCGGACCGGTGGCCAGCCGCCTGGCCAGCTTCATCGCCTCGGCATCGAGGTCCTCCTCGGGCACCACTTTGGTCGCAAGGCCCCAGTCGAGCGCGGTCCTGGCATCGACCTTCTCGCCCAGCAGCATCATCTGCATGGCGCGCAAGCGGCCGACCGCCTGCGCCAGCAGGTAGGTCGCGCCGCCATCGGGGACGAGGCCGACGTGGCAGAAGGCGCAGAAGAAGTACGACCCTTCCGCCATCAGCACCACGTCGCCCGCCGCCGCCAGACCCGCGCCGAAGCCCGCCGCAGGCCCGCGGATCGCGGTGACGACCGGCTGCTCCATAGTCTTGATCTGCATGATGACCGGGTTGAACGCGCGGTCGAGCTGGCCGCCGATATCGCGCATGGGATCGGCCAGCATATCCTGCGCCGCCGCAAGGTTTGCGCCCGAGCAGAACGCCTTGCCCTCGCCCGTCAGCAGCACCGCGCGGGCATCGCGCGCCGCCACGTCCAGGGCGTGGACCATCTCCAGCCCCATCGCCTCGGTGACGCCGTTCATTGTCTTGGGATCGTTGAGGGAAATGCGCGCGACGCCGTCCTCCAGCGAATAGAGGATGTGCTCGTAACTCATGGAATCTCCCTCTCCGTCGATCAGGCGAGCATGGCGCCCAGGCGTTCCTTCACGATTGCCTCGGCCTCGCCAACGATCCTTTCGATCAGTTCCTTGCAGGTGGGCACGTCATGGATCAAGCCCTGCACCATCCCGGCCCAGAAGATGCCCTTGGTAAGATCGCCGCTCTGCAGCAGTTCGCGGCCCACAGCGCCCGCGACGAGGTGGCGGATATCCTCGAAAGTCGAGTCGGGCCGTTCGGAAATCGCGACCACTTCGTCGGACACATCGTTCTTGCCGACGCGCGCCGAGTTCTTGAACTTGCGGAAGATGAGGTTGGTGCCGCGCTCGTCGTTCTCGACGTATTTGGCCTTCACGTTGTCGTGGATCGGCGCTTCCTTGGTGGCGCAGAAGCGGGTGCCCATGTTGATGCCCTCCGCCCCCAGCGCCAGCGCCGCGACGAGGCCGCGCCCGTCGCCGATGCCGCCGCTCGCCAGCATCGGAATCTTCACCTTGTCCGCCGCCGAGGGGATCAGGATCAGGCCAGGAATGTCATCCTCGCCGGGGTGCCCGGCGCATTCGAAGCCGTCGATCGAGATGATGTCGCAGCCGTGCCTCTCTGCCGAAAGCGCGTGGCGCACGGCGGTGCACTTGTGCAGCACGGTGACGCCGTGGGGCTTCACCATCTCCCAGATCTCACGCACCTGCTGGGTGCCCGCGGTCTCGACGATCTTCACCCCGCCGTCGATCACGGCCTGCGCGTAAGCCTTGTAGTCGGGCGGCAGGATCGTGGGCAGGACGGTGATGTTCACCGCGAAGGGCTTGTCGGTCATCGAGCGGCAGCGCTCGATCTCCTCGCGCAGCGCCTCGGGGCTGGGCTGGGTCAGCGCGGTCAGGGTGCCGAGGCCGCCGGCATTGGACACCGCGCTCGCCAGTTCGGCATAGCCGACGCCCTGCATGCCGCCCTGGACGATCGGATGTTCGATGCCGAGCATCTCGGTCACGCGGGTCTTGAATGGCATGGTTGTTGCTGCTCCCTATCGATGGTTGCAAGCGGGGCTATGTCATGCGGCGCGGGGCTTCAAGGCACCCGGGGTGCCAAGGGGCGCGTCCATCGCGGCGGCGAAGGTTTCACACCTTGCCGTTCGCCCCGATCCCCTCGATCACGAAAGCCGCGATGGCATCGCGAATCTCCGCCTCGCTGGCCATGCCCGGCGGGAACAGCCAGTCGCGGAACATCAGGTTCGCCAGCACCGCCGCGAACGACACGCGCACCATGAGTTCGGGCGCGATGCGCGGGGTCTCCCCGACGCGCGCGCGCGACATCGCCTCGCCCTTGCGGAAGTAGTCCTGCAACCCGTCGAGCGCCTCGATCCCGCCCGAGGCTTCGGGCGAATAGGCATTGGCGACCGCCAGCGAGAGGAACATCTTCGAATGGCTGCCCATGAAATCGAGCAATTCGCCGATGTAGGCCCGCGCCACATCCTTGCCCTCGCCCGCTCCGGCGGTTCGGGCCTGAAAGTCCGCGAAGTGGCGGTTCAGCGGCGTGAAGATCGCCGCGCGGAACAGCGCCTGCTTGCTGTCGTGGAAGCGGAAGATCTGCGCCTCGGTCACATCGGCGCGGCGGGCGATCGCGGCGGTCGTCGCCCCGGCATAGCCCGAGGCCTCGAACTCCTCGGCGGCGGCTTCGAGAATGCGGTCGGCCACTTCCTCGGAGGAGCGGCGGCGACGTTTCGGTTTCGGGTCGGGAGCGGTCAATCTTTCCTGCCGGTTTCGGTTGCGTGACTGCATGTGTCGGGAACGGCGCGCGCCATTGAAACCCTCCCGCCCGACCCTAGATTCGCCGGGACAAACGCTCAAGGAGACAATTGAAAGTGAACGGAATGAAGACGGCCATGCTTCTGGCGGCGCTGACGGCGCTGTTCATGGGGCTGGGCTACATGCTGGGCGGAACCGGCGGCGCCATCATCGCGCTGGTCGTGGCGGCGGGCATGAACCTGTTCACCTTCTGGAACGCGGACAGCATCGTGCTGAAGATGCACAACGCCCGCGAAGTCGGCCCGGAGAGCGAGTTCCACCGCCTCGTCGCCGAACTGGCGCAGCGTGCGCAGCTGCCGATGCCGCGCGTCTACGTGATCGACACCGAGGCGCCCAACGCCTTCGCCACCGGCCGCGACCCCGACCATGCCGCCGTCGCCGCGACCACGGGCCTGCTCGACATGCTCAGCCGCGAGGAAGTGGCGGGCGTGATGGCGCACGAACTGGGCCACGTGAAGAACCGCGACACGCTGGTGATGACGATGGTGGCGACGATCGCGGGCGCCATCTCGATGATCGCCAACTTCGGCATGTTCTTCGGCCACATGGGCAATTCGGAGGATCGCCCGAGCCCGATGGCCGCGATCGCGGCAATGGTCATGGCCCCCTTCGCGGCGATGATCGTGCAGATGGCGATCAGCCGCACCCGCGAATACAGCGCCGACAAGGCGGGCGCCGAGATCAGCGGCAACCCGCGCGCGCTGGCCTCTGCGCTGCAGAAGATCGCCGGGCCTGCCGCCCACTTGCGCAACCCCACCGTCGAGCGCAACCCGGCGGCGGCGCAGCTCTACATCGTGCCCTCGTCGGTGTCGGACCTGTTCTCGACCCACCCGGCGACCGAGAAGCGCATCGCCGCGCTGATGGCGATGGACGGCGGGGCGGTGCCCCCGCGTCCGGCCATGGCTTCGGTGCCGTGCAGTAGCGCGACGCGTGGCCGGTCGGCGCTCGATCCGAACCGGCGCTGAAGCCGCACACCTCGTCATTGCGAGCACAGCGAAGCAATCCAGGGGAGTCTCAAGCCGCCCTGGATTGCTTCGCTGTGCTCGCAATGACGAACGGGTTGGGCCTTAGCCTTTCACCCACCGCGCGATGAAGAAGCCGTCGAGGCCGCCCGCCTCGGCCAGCATTCCCGGATCGGTGCGCAGCCAGCCCTCGCCGGTCGGCGACAGACCCTCGGGCAGTTCCCCCGCCGTGATCGGAGCGAGCGTCAGTTCGACGTCGGCCGCCCGGTCCTCGCCTTCTTCCTGTTCCAGCGAGCACACGGCATAGACCAGCGTGCCGCCGGGCTTCAGCCACTCGGCCGCCCGCGCCAGCATCCGGGTCTGGATTTCGGCCATCTCCTCGATCTGGCGCGGCGCGATGCGGTGGAGCACGTCCGGATGACGGCGCGAGGTGCCCGTCGCCGTGCACGGCGCGTCGAGCAGTATCGCGTCGAACTTCTCCTCCGGCTCCCACGTGAAGGCGTCCGCGAGCACCACCTCCGCCTCCAGCGAGGTACGCTCAAGGTTCTCGCGCAGGCGCTCCAGCCGCCGCTTGGCATTGTCGAGCGCGGTGACCTTCCAGCCCGCCGCCGCCAGTTGCATGGTCTTGCCGCCGGGCGCGGCGCAGAGGTCTAGCACGGACCGGCCCTCACTCGCACCGAGCATGCGCGCGGGCAGGCTGGCGGCGAGATCCTGCACCCACCACGCACCCTCGCGGAAACCTTCGAGGTGTTCCACCGCAATCCCGCGCGGCAGGCGTACATGACCCGGCATCAGCGAGACGCCGCCGAGACGCTCGGCCCACTCCGCCGTCGCCGCGGCATCGCGCAGCGCGAGGTCCAGCGGCGGCGGCACGGCGAGACCGGCGGCGATCGTCTCGGCCCGGATGCCCCAGCGCTCCATGACCTGCTCAGGCAGGGTCGGCACTTCGGGCAGCGTCACGGCGCGCTTGGTCAGGGTCGAGAACACGCCGTGCGCCAGACGGCGCGGGCCGCCCATCAGCAACGGCAGGCCGGTGGCGATGACGGCGTGCGCGGGCGTCTCCAGCCGCAGCACTTGCGCCAGCATGATCTGCAGCACCGCGCGCGCCTTGGCGTCGTCGGCCAGCGGCAGGCGGGTGGCGGAGTCGATCAGCGCGTCGAGGTCGGCGCGCCAGCGCAGCACCTCCCCGGCGATGGCGCGGGCGAGCGCGCGGTCGGCATCGCCCTTGATGCGCGCGAGCGCGGAGCCGCCCGCCTGGTCGAGCGTCTCGCCCCTGCGCAGAACGGCATCGATGAGGTTGAGCGCGGCACGGCGCGCAGGAAGTCCGGGTATGTCCATCGTCGGCCCCTATACCGGATTGCCTTTTTCCGCCACCCGCACCACATGGGGCCCATGACCAAGCGCGCCACTGAACGTCCGGCGGCCTTCACCAAGCCCGCTCACTGGACCAACGACCCCGCTCCCCCGCCTGTCAAGGCCAAGGACGAGCAGGATCCCGACGGCCTTTCACCCACCCGCTACGGCGACTGGGTGCAGAAAGGCATCGCGATCGATTTTTGATTTGGGGTAGGAAAGCCCGCCCCCAGCTCCTCCCGCAAGCGGGAGGGGAGAACAAGGCCATGCCCTCCCGCTTGCGGAAGGGCCGGGAGGCTTGGCGGTTTACCGCCTAGCCGGACGGGGTGGGCCGGCCGCTACTGCCGCCACCCGCCGCCGAGCGCCAGGAACACCGCGATCTGGTCGTCTACCAGTGTGGTTTGCGCCGAGGCGTGACTCACCTGAGCGGAAGCCAAACTCGCCTGCGCACTTAGCAGATCGAGAAAAGCGCTACGCCCGAAGCGAAACAGCTTGCCTGCCTGCGAAGCCGATAGCCCCGCCGCATCTGCCGCCCGGCCCAGTGCCGCCTCGCGCTCCCGATCCCGCGCGTAAGTCTCCATGGCCGATTCCGCCTGCCGCAGCGCTTCCAGTACCGTACCGTCGAAATTGGCGAGATCGACGCGCACTTGCGCGTCGGCCTGATCGATCTTCGCGCGTACGGCCGGGCGGTTGGGGAAGCTCCAGCTGAGCAGCGGGCCGAGACTCATGCCGAAGCTGTCGCCGGTGCCGAAATCGTGGATCGGGCCGGAGAAGCCCAGCGACCCGCCGATACTGACCGAAGGATAGAGGTCCGCCGTCGCCACCCCGATGCGCGCGGTGTCGGCGGCGATGGTACGTTCCGCAGCACGGATATCGGCGCGGCGACGGATGAGCGCGGCACCATCCTCGACCGGCACTCCGCCCGCGAGGCGCGGCAGCGTAGCGCAGTCTGCGACTTCCGCAGGAAAATCGGCGGGCGGACGGCCCAGAAGTGTCGCCAGCAGGTAAAGCGAGTTCTGCCGCGCGGCAGTGAAGGCCGGAAGCGCGGCCGCGCTGGTCTCTACTGCGGCGGCAGCACGGCTGACGTCGAACGCGGTGCCGCGACCGCCCTTCTGCAGCCGCCGCGTGGCGTCGAGGGTCTGGCGCTGGAGCTGTACCACCCGCTGCGTCACCCCGAGCTGGTAGTTGGCGGCGCAGACTTTGGCATAGGCGCTGGTGGTCGCGGCGGCGACGCTGACGCGCACGGCATCGCGCGCGGCCTCGGTCGCCTCGGCATCGGCGGTGCTGGCCTCGATGGCTCGGCGCAGCTTGCCTTTCAGGTCGAGCGGGTAGCTCAACGCAAGTCCGAGATTGTCGGTCACCACGCCCGGCATCGAGACGCCAGTGGAGGACTGGCGCGACAAATCGACGCCGCCGCTTACCGCCGTCGACAGCGTGCGGGCGGCAGCAGCCTCGCGCAGCACGGCGCGGGCGCGGTCGAGATTGGCGTCGGCGGCACGCAAGTCGGTGTTGGCCGCCAGCGCCTGCTCCACCAGCGCGTCGAGGCGCGGGTCGTCGTAGAGCTTCCACCAGTGATCCGGCAGCGGCTCCTGCGAGAACGCCGCACCATTTGCCGAGTTGAACGTCCCTTGCGCGGCCGGCGCATTGGAGACGGCGTTCTCAGGCGGATGATAGTCCGGCCCCGCTGTCGCGCAGGCGGACAAGGCGAGCGCCAGCGCTGCCGAGCACAGGAAGCGCGGCAAGGTCACTGCACCTTCCCCTTCGGTGCGGGCTTGTTCTGGCTGTGCTGCTCGCCATGCTGCTCGCCATGCTGCTCGATCGTGACCGTCGCGGTGCGGCCCAAGATCAGGCGCACGTCCTTAGGCACCTGCGTCAGCCTCACGCGCACCGGGATGCGCTGGGCGAGACGCACCCACGAGAAGGTCGCTGCGACATTGGGCAGAAGGTTGCCCGAATCGCTGCGGGTATCGTCGTTGATGCCTGCCGCGATGCTCTCGACCCGCCCCTTGAGCACGTTCTCCTCGCCCATCAGTTTCACGCTCACCGGCGCGCCGATGCGGATCAGCGGCAGCTTGGTTTCCTCGAAGTAGCCTTCGACCCGGATCGAATCGCCATCGACCAGCGCCATGGCCTGGCTACCGGCGGCCACGTAATCGCCGGGATGCAGGTCGAGGTTGGTCACCGTGCCGTTGACCGAGGCATGGACCTGCGTGCGCTGGAGGTTGAGCCTGGCCCCGTCCAGCGCGCTCTGCGCCTCGGCCACGGCGGCGCGGGCGGTGGCCACCTTGGCGACGTTCTGTTCGTGCGACTCGGTGGCGACGAGGTCTCCCAGCGCCAGATCGCGCGAGGACTCGCGCTGTGCCTGCCCCAACGTCGCCCTTGCGCTGGAAAGGCTGGCCTCGGCCTGCTCCACCGCCAGCGAATAGCGCGGCTTGTCGATCACGAAGAGGAGATCCCCGGCCTTCACCTGCTGGTTGTCGTGCACCGAGACGGATGTGACGAGCCCCCCGATGTCCGGTGTCACCCGCACCACATCGGCACGGACACGGCCGTCGCGGGTCCAGGGACTGCGCTCGTAATGCATCCACATCCAGTATGCGATGAAGGCCGCAAGCAGGACGATGACGATGGTAGCGGCGCTGCGGCCGATGGCGGGAAGCAGGTTCTTCATGGGTGGAGACCAAAATAGGTGGCAAGGAAGGAAAGCGCGCCGAACACCATGACGTAAAGGCACAGGTCGACGAGCGCGCGATAGGCGACAATGCGGTAGAACCCCACGAAATCCGCCACGCGCATGAGCAGCATGGTCAGGACCGAGGCGATGACCGCGATCAGCAGGAGCGTGGGCATGAACACGCCCAGGATGGAGACTTCGCCGTTCATGGCTGGCCTTTCAGCGCGGCGGCTTCGGGAAAGATGTTACGGCGCAGCGAGACCAGCGCCAGTGCCGCCTTGCGGCGCACGGACCGGTCCTCGTCGCGGGTGAAGACGTGGAGCGCAGCATCGATGTCGGCCAGCAGTTCGGGCGCGGCGGGCGGACGGTGCTCGGGCTCGAGCCGGCGGTAGTAGTCGGCCACGTCGGCCAGCACACTGGTGAGGGGCGCGCTGCGAGCGGGCGGCAGGTCGAGCCGCAGCTCGCGCAGTTCGCCGATCGCCACGCCCGTGCGCAGATCGCGCAGCACGTCGTAGAGCGGCGCGCCCGGCTGCTTGCCTGATAGCGCGAGGCGGGGATTGAGCAGCGCGATACGGTCGAGCATGCGGTTGATCCAGCCGCGCACGTCGGGCGGTCCGTAGAGGTTGGCACGCTCGGCGATATCGCGCCAGCCCGCGCGCAAGGTCCGCCGGATGGCGCTCTCCAGCCCGGCCGTCTGCAGCAGGCGCGCCATCATGATCGCGAACAGCGTACCCAGCAACTGCGCCAGCGAACCGTTGGCGAAAGTGGCGAAGTTGTCGGTATATTGCTCGGCAATAATGAAGGGGCTGCCCATCCCGAGCAGCGCAGGAAGCGCGACACCGGCGTAGCGGGGCGAATGCATCAACGAGCCCAGCACCAGCAGGGGCGGCGCCAGCGTCATCGCCAGCATCGGAAAACCGTCGATGCGTGGCAGGATGCCGAAAGCGTAGATCATGCCCAGAATCGTTGCGATGAGCGTGCCGTTGAAGAACATCCACAGCGGCAACAGCGGATTGTCGGATGCCGAGAACAGCGCCAGGAACACGCCCGCCAGCATGACGGCGGTGGCACCGTCGTTCCAGCCGCTGCCGATCCACAGCGTGCAGCCCAGAATGATCGTCAGCGCCGCACCGGCCGCGCCGCGCAGGGCGCCGCGATAGTCGCGGTGGACCTCGCGATTGCGGCGTCCTTCCAGCAACGGCGGAATGCGCGCGGAAACCGGCTTACGGTTGCGGGTGCCGAGTTGTTCCGCAAGATCGCGGCAATCGAGGTGCGCCTCGATCAGGCTGGAAAGCCGTGAACCCAGGCTGAGGACGAGCATGTCGTCCCAGCCGGACGCGGCATCGATCCGCGGTTCAAGCGCGGCACAACGGGCCTTGAGGTCGGCGCCGACCTGCTCGCGCTCCTCGCGGCTCGCTTCAATCCGCGAGAGCCAGTCACGCGTGTCGGCAAGCAACGCCTCCGCCTCCTCGCTCATGGCATCGTGTTCGCGTAAGGCGCCGATACGGTCGGAGACGGCGGCTCCCAGCGGCATCAGCAGCGAAAGTTGATCCTGCAGCGCCCGCACCGTGCGCACACGCGGGGCCAGGCGGCTGGTCTCGAACGGTAAGTGGATCGAAAGTTGATGCAGTTCGGTCACATCCTGCGCCAGTCGCCGCTTTTCCGCCTCGATCGAAGGATCTGGTTCCAGTTCCAGCGAATCGCGACTCCAGCGCTCGGCATCGCGCAGCATCATCGCCACGCGGCCGAGCAGGAACGTCGAGACCGAACCCGGCAGGACGATACCGTGGATCAGGCTGCCGCACAGGATACCAATGGTGATCTCCTGAACGCGCAGCGCGGCATCCTCGAAGATGAGGTCGGGCGTTTCCACCGTCGGCAGCACGATCAGACAAGCGGTATAACCCGCTAAAACGAACATATAGCCGCGCGGCGTGCGATCGAGCAGGGAGACGAAGACGCACAGCGCCAGCCACGAAGCGAGCGCCAGCGTCAGCAGTTCCGGCGAATGGGCCAGCGGCGGCACCATGAGCACCGAAGCCGTGGCCCCGACGAAAGTGCCGATGACGCGGAACAGCGCCTTGGAAACGACCGCGCCGGCTAGCGGCGCGGCGACGATATACGCGGTAAGGAAGGCCCAGTACGGTCGCTCCAGCCCGATCGAAAACGAGATATAGGCCGCCAGGATCGCTGCCAGAAACGCCTTGATCGAGAAGATGGCCGCCGGGACGCCCCAGCGCGCGAAGATCGGCCGGTTCACGTCCGCCCCCGCATCTCTGCAGCGCGGTTGCCCACAGTAGTAATCAAGTTTACGGCCGCTTCGAGGTCGGCGTCCGGAATGCCGTCCAGCAATTCCCCCCGCAGCGCCACCAGCCGCGCTTCCGCCTTGCGGGCGATACCCGCGCCCTCTCGGGTAAGGTGGAGAAGATTGGCGCGGCGGTCACCGGCATCGGCGAGGCGCTCGACGAGACCCGCCGATTCGAGCTGGCGCACGGTGGTGGTCAGCGATGCTTCGGTGATACCGATGGCCCGCGCCAGATCCGCCTGCCGCGCTCCTGCGCCCAGCCGCTCGAGATGGACCAGCGCCCAGCCCGCCGAGTTGGAAATCTCCAGCGAGGCGAGGATGCGGTCGGCAAGCTGCCTCCACGCCCGCCCAACAGGCGCGAGTTGCGTGGCGAGGTCATGGGCAAGGCTCGATCGGTCGGTCATGGGTCCTGGGGGGATCGGGGGTGGCGGGTACTTAGGCTCCTAACTATTATCGGGCAACCGGGTTGCCCTTGCGATTTACAAGCCAGCAATGCCGGAAATTGCAATTCGCGCAAGTGGGACGTTTGGGCCACTTCGTCGTCCCGGACT
>NZ_ALVC01000384.1:0-4118 GCF_000293195.2 Sphingomonas sp. LH128 | reverse complement strand
GCAGCGGGCGCAGGATGGCGACCAGCGCGCCTACCGGCTGGTCCTGCGCGCGCTGGTGCCGGTCGTCCGGGTTCGGGTACGGCGGCGCATCTTCGATGACGTGCTGGCGGAGGACGTGGTTCAGGAGGTGCTGATGACGCTTCATCGCCTGCGTCACACTTACGATCCCGCGCTGCCGCTGATGCCCTGGGTTTCGGCCATCGTCTCGGCAAGGTCCGTGGATGCGCTACGCCGACAGGGCCGATCCCGCGGCCGGGAGATCAATCGGGAAGAAACCCTGGACGGCGCCATCGACCCCGTCGCGGCGGCGGCCTTCGAAGCGATCGGCGCCGAACGGGAACTCGCGGGCATGCTGAACTTGCTGCCCGAACGCCAGCGGCAGATGATCGAGATGGTGAAGCTGCAGGAGATGTCGCTCGATGCCGCCGCGCAGGAAAGCCGGCTCTCCGTTTCCGCCGTAAAATCCTTGCTGCACCGCGCGATCGTCAGGTTGCGCGAACATGGAAAGCAGACACATGGTTGACCATGACACCCTGATCGATACGCTTTGCGACGAGGCCGTGCCGGTACGCCGCGTGGCTCCGGCGTGGCGGCGGGCCCTCGCCTGGAGCCCGGTCGCGCTAGGAATCGGCTATCTCGCGACCCAAATGCTCCACCGCGCCGGTACGGATTGGGCCGGTCCCCTTGCCGGGGTCGCCGCCGCCAATATCGTATTGTCACTTGCCCTGGGTATCGCCGCGTTCACAGCCGCCTTGTCGGCCAGCGTACCTGGCGCCCCCGCGCGGACGAGCGGCTGGATCATGGCGTGCCTGGGCATCTGGCTGACGCTGGCGGCCTACAGCATCGGCATATCCAGCCAGCCCGTCGGGCATCTGGGGCACGGCAGCTATTGCTTCACGTTCGTACTGGTCGCCGGAGTTCCCATGATTGCTATCACCGTGCTGGCACTGCGGCGAACGCGGTCGCTCAATCCGGTGCGGTCGCTGATGCTCGCGGGGACGGGAATAGCGTTCCTGTCGTTCGGACTGCTGGCGTTCTGCCATCCCATCGCGATGTCGGCGATGGACTTTGCCGGCCACCTCGTGGCCGGCGTCCTGCTCGGTGCGCTGACCATCGGACTCGGGCGCAAGGCGATCGCGGCCTGAAGGCGCGGGTCAGTCGCCCGGAATGCGCTCGATGCCATTCGTCAGACATCGCCCATTCCCTCCATTTCACGATCATCCTGGCCGAGTGTGACGAACCGGTCCAGAAGCCAGCTTGCCGCAGGACCGGGAGGCGTATCGCGCCGCCATATGCCGGAAAAGCGATACGTCCCCCCGACATGGTCCGGCATCGCCAGTCGTACCAGCGTTCCGGCGAAGAGATCCGCCTCGATCATCGGCATCGGCATGTTCCCCCAGCCGATTCCCTGCCGCAGCAGCGCATGCTTGGCGCCGAGATCGGCAAGCCGCCAGGTCTTTGGGCTGAACACCGAGTAGTCCTGCCCTTCGGTGAAGCGCGAACGGTCGGAGAGCACCAGCTGCGTATAGTCCCGCCCCGCGCCGGGTTCGATCTTCATCATGCGGCCCAGCGGATGATCGGGCGCGGCCACCGGCACCATCGCCACCGAGCCCGCCGAGCGGCTGTCGATACCCTCGACACCGGCCGATAGCGGACCGGACAGCCCGACCACCGCCTCCTTGTCCAGCACCAGCGCGGTGATCGCGCCCAGCGCCTCGACATGAAGGCGCAGCTGGACGGTGGGGAACGTCACGGCGAAGTCGCGCAGCACCAGCCCGACGCGGTCGGCGGGCAGCATGACGTCGAGCGCCAGGTTCACCTCGGCCTCAAGCCCGTCGAGCATGCCCTTCACCTTGGCGCGCAGTCCGTCCACACCCTGCGAGATCGCCTTCGCTTCGGCCAGCACCGCGCGTCCCTGTTCCGTCAGTTTCGGGCGCCGGGTGCCTTCGCGCTCGAACAGCATCACGCCGAGCTGCGCCTCCAGATTGGCGATGCCATAGCTGATGACCGAGACCGCACGGTTCAGCTTGCGTCCGGCGCCTGCGAAACTGCCGGTCTCCACGATCGTCTGGAAGATCGTCAACTGATCGAGCGTGGGTGTGCCTGGGTTATTCACTTTTCTATTTCCTCGAAAAGATCGATTGGTTTTATCTATCTGAACGGAAAAGATCGCAACCCATACAAAGGGCTCAACGAAGCGGCACTCTCAACCCGCCGCTTCCACCGGAGACCCAAGATGATCGAACTTCGTCCCTTCGACAGCCTCGGCGGCGCCAACCACGGCTGGCTCGACGCCAAGCATCACTTCTCCTTCGCCGACTACCACGATCCGGCCCGCATGCACTGGGGTAACCTGCGCGTGTGGAACGACGACACCATCGCGCCGAAGACCGGCTTCCCGCCGCACCCGCACCGCGACATGGAGATCATCACCTATGTCCGCGAAGGCGCAATCACCCACGAGGACAGCCTGGGCAACAAGGGCC
Source organism: Sphingomonas sp. LH128 (assembly GCF_000293195.2). NCBI lineage: Bacteria > Pseudomonadati > Pseudomonadota > Alphaproteobacteria > Sphingomonadales > Sphingomonadaceae > Sphingomonas > Sphingomonas sp. LH128. Next base: position 1,632 of record NZ_ALVC01000384.1, on the reverse strand, counting down.
GCACCGAAGCCGGCGACGTTCAGGTCATGAGCGCGGGCACCGGCGTGCGTCACTCCGAATACAACCTCGAGGACGTGACCACGAAGATCTTCCAGATCTGGATCCTGCCCACCCGCAACGGTGAAAAGCCCAGCTGGGGCGCCCGTCCCTTCCCCAAGGGCGACCGCGCCGGACACTTCGAGACCCTCGCCTCGGGCTACGACGGTGACGGCGACGCCCTGCCGATCCGCACCGACGCCCGCATCGTCGCCGCGACGCTGAAAGCCGGTGAGACGGCCGAGTATCCGATCGGCGCCGATCGCAAGGCCTACCTCGTCCCAGCGAGCGGCGCGGTGAAGATCGACGACGTGCTGGTCAATGCCCGCGACGGTGCGGCGATCCGCGACCTCGACGTGATCCGCGTGACGGCGCTCGAGGACAGCGAACTCGTCCTCGTCGACGCCGCTTAACGATACCTCATCCGCGACCGGCCCTTCGAAGGCGGGGCCTGTCGCCAGCCTGAGCCGAACCGCGTGCCCCCCTCGATCGGGTGTAATACTTTCGGTTGATTCCGCGGCCATGCGGTTCGGCTCATAAGCCTCTCGCAAGCTCTCGACACCCCGAACACTGGTTCGATCTTTTCGATTTAATCGAAAGTTCGGAACGATTTTATGCGCCTATCTGGAACGACCATCTCGCTCCAGTATGCATCTCAACGGGCAAGGACGCCCAGCAACAGGAGGACCTACCAATGACGCTCACCGCAACTGCGACCCCCGGCAAGTCGCTGATCTCGCCTGACAACCACGCGCTCGTCCTGATCGATTTCCAGTCGCAGATGAGCTTCGCGACCAAGTCGATCTCGCCCGAACTGCTGCGCAACAACGCGGCGCTGATCTCGCGCGGTGCAAAGTCGTTCAACGTCCCCACCATCCTCACCACCGTCGCCGAGAAGAGCTTCTCCGGCCCGATGTTCGACGAGATCACCGACGCCTTCCCCGGCCAGGAACTGCTCGACCGCACCAGCATGAACACCTGGGAAGACGAAGCCGTGATCTGCGAGATCAACCGCATCGGCAAGCAGCGCATCGTCTTCGCGGGGCTCTGGACCTCGGTGTGCATCGTCGGCCCGGTGGCATCGGCGATCGAGCAGGGCTTCGAAGCCTACGTCATCACCGACGCCTGCGGCGACATCTCGGAAGAAGCGCATGAGCGCGCCGTGCAGCGCATGATCCAGCTTGGCGCCGTGCCGATGACCTCGCTGCAGTATCTGCTCGAACTGCAGCGCGACTGGGCGCGTACCGAGACGTACGACAGCACCACCGGCATCGCCAAGGTCTGGGGCGGCGCTTACGGCCTGGGCATCAAGTACGCCAAGTCCATGTTCGGCGCGTCCGAAGGCGGTCACTGATTTAAGCTCGGAACCGGCGGCTCATCACCCCCCGACCCTCATCGGGCCGCCGGTTCCACCCCCTCTTCAGGAGGGGGCTTCGACAAGCTCAGCCTGAGCGGTTTCATAGTACAGTCCTGTTCCCGCTCAGGCTGAGCTTGTCGAAGCCCCCGCAGTACAAAGCCCAGTTCTCACCCGAAGGATCAGCATCATGGCCTACGTAACCACCACTGACGGCGTCGAAATCTTCTACAAGGACTGGG
>NZ_ALVC01000383.1:0-1581 GCF_000293195.2 Sphingomonas sp. LH128 | reverse complement strand
AAACCTACAATGTCAAAGAACGAACCAGCCTTGCGGGCCAGACCCGCCGAACAGTAAAGCCGGACAACCAAGCGTCCCTCGTTCTTGCGATCGGGGGAACTAGCTGTCCGTCTGTGTTGGCGACCGTAGCAGAAGCGTGCTCCGCTGCGGTGAAGCGGCCTCTAAGGGGGGCTTCTGATTCGGTCAACAGCCAATTTTCAAAAATGTTTTCAACAGGGGGGCAACCGCACCAAGGCAGACTGCGAGCCGACAAGCCCAGCGCCAAACCCCTTCCAGCTTTTGCTTGAAGCGTGTCGCTGATGCCGATAGCCACGCCGCCACAGGGAATTATGGCTCAATTGCCGGGAAAACTTCGGGTTGCGTGCTAACATAGCGAATGCCGTCTGTGCGTTCGCAGTCCTCATTTGGTCGGCGACCGGAGCCTTCGCCCGGGACGGGGAACTGAACGTCCCTGCGCTTCCGCTGTCCCGCGCCGTAGCGTCGCTGGGGCAGCAGGCCGGAGTGCAGATCCTGGTCAACGCGCCCGGTAGCGAGGCGCGGCGCACGCATGCCATACACGGCTATATGACTCCGGCCGAAGCGTTGACGCGAATGACCCGCGGCATGGGTCTGTCCGTTCGTACCGTAGCCCCCGGCGTATATCTGATCGCAAAGACGCCGCCGGTCCGCAAAGTGCTGCAACCCCGGCCTCCAGCCCCGGTCCCCGAACCTCCCGAAATTCTCGTTTCCGCACGGCGTCGTCCCGAACTGGAGCGCGACGTGCCGCTGGTCGTGACCCATCTCGACAATTCGGCGCTGCAGCACGCGGCCGTTCGTACGCTGGCGGACGTGGCGCGCATAACTCCGGGCTTCGTCGCCACCGGCCAGACCAGCAGCGCCACGCCGCTTCTGGTGATGCGCGGCCAGCGGCGATCGATCAGCGACGAGAACCGGCTGCCGCTCGTCGTCTATCAGGACGAAGTGCCCCTGCCCAATCAGGCAGCGCTTTCGCCGCTGTTCGACATCGCTTCGGTCGAAGTGCTGCGCGGCGCCCAAGGGACGCTGTTCGGGCGGAATGCCACCAGCGGCGCTGTACTGCTGCGCTCGGTACAACCGGGCGAAGGCATCGCCTCCTACGTCGAAGGCGAAATCGGCAACTACGGATTGCACCGCCTTGAAGCGGCGGTCGAATTGCCCGCGTCCGGCCCCTTCTCGCTTCGCGTATCGGGCCAGCAGGTACGGCGCGAGGGCTATACGCGCCTGCTCGGCGGCGGACGTGCGGACGATGTGCATACCGATGCGATACGGGCAGTGCTGCGTTTCGATCCGGACGGACCGCTGCGCTCCACCACCAGCTTCGACATGCTCGATGCCGAGGAAAAGGGCGCCGCGTTGATCCTCGCAGGCGTCTACGCGGGAGGAAGCGTGCGCGACGCGCAGAACGCTCCCTACTTCGATTGCGGAACGGGCGCCTGCGACATCGACGGCTATTTCGAGACCCAGCAGACGCTGGGCCGCCGCACCTCCCAATCCGGCTTGGCGCCATCCTTCCGGCGACGGTTTCGCGGCATCGGCAACATCACGGAATATGGCGAGGGCGAC
>NZ_ALVC01000382.1:0-12289 GCF_000293195.2 Sphingomonas sp. LH128 | reverse complement strand
GGCCGAGGCGATGGAGCGCGCCATCACCGACGTCGCGCCGGAGCCTGCGGAAATCGCGGCGTCGATGCGCGAAGTGCTCGGCAGGCTGGCGCGCGGGATGGGGCGGTAGGTCCGTGTTCCTCCCTGAGCTTGCTCGGGGAGGTGGCGCCGACGAAGTCGGTGACGGAGGGGGAATTTCCCGCCTCCTCCCCCTCCACCACCGCCTGCGGCGGCGGTCCCCCTCCCCATCGCTGCGCGACGGGGAGGATTGCCTCTGCCTCAAAATCCGATATTAATGTGATATCACTTTTAGAGGGGTGCCACCGATGTCCGATTCGCATCTGCCCATCAACGCCAGCCGGGAGAGCATCGCCTCGACCCGGAGCGGCTACCTGATGCTCATAGTGTTCCTGGCGCTGCTCGTGGCGATCGTGTTCTGCGTCGTCACGCTGGCCGGCGGCGATCCGGGACCGGGCACGGTGCTGGGCTTCCTCGCCTTCATCCTCCCGGCGGTGATCATGAACGTTCTGATCCTGAGCGGCTTCTACATGATCCAGCCCAACCAGGCCGCCGCGATCACGCTGTTCGGCAGCTACAAGGGCACCGATCGCACCCCCGGCCTGCGCTGGGTCTGGCCGTGGATGGGCAAGACGAAAATCTCGGCCCGCGCCAACAACGTTGTCTCGGAAAAGCTCAAGGTGAACGACCTTCGCGGCAACCCGATCGAGATCGCCACCAACCTCGTCTGGCGCGTCGCCGACACCGCCCAGGCGCTTTACGACGTGGACGACTACAAGGCCTTCGTGAACGTCCAGATCGAGGCGGCGGTGCGCTCGATCGGCTCGCGCTACGCCTATGACGACGTCGAGGATGCCGAGATCACCCTGCGTGGCAGCCACGAGCAGGTGAATGCCGAACTGCGCACCGAACTGATCGCCCGCCTGCAGGTGGCGGGCATCACGGTGGACGAGTGCGGCCTCACTCACCTCGCCTACGCGCCAGAGATCGCCGGGGCCATGCTGCGCCGCCAGCAGGCCGAGGCCGTCATCGGCGCGCGGCGCAAGCTGGTGGAGGGCGCGGTGTCGATGGTCGAGATGGCGCTGGCGCAGCTCTCGGAAAAGAACGTGGTCGAACTCGACGACGAGCGCCGCGCGGCGATGGTCTCGAACCTGATGGTCGTGCTCTGCGGCGAGCGGGATACCCAGCCCGTCGTCAACACCGGCACGCTCTACTCGTAACGACCCCATGGCGTCTCCCGGCAAGAAGGCGTTCGCGCTCCGTCTCGATCCGGCGCTCTACGCAGCGCTGGAGCGGACGGCGGCGGCGGACTTGCGCTCGGTGAACGCCGAAGTCGAAGTGCTGCTGCGCGAGGCCCTCGCCCGGCGCGGCGTCAAGGTCGAGGCGGGCGAACCGGCAAGGCGCGGACGTCCGCCGAAGGATGGAGACTGATCATGCTGCACAAGCTGTTCGAGAATGATCCGTGGTTCGCCCCCAAGCGCTACGGCTACGGCGCGGGGCTGCCGATCGCGTGGCAGGGGTGGGCGCTGCTGGCGGCCTACCTCGCCATTATCGTCGGGATCGCGCTGCCGGGGACCGGCGGCACGCTGGGCGCCCGGACCGCGTCCTTCGTCGGCGTGCTGCTGGTGACGGGCGTGTTCATGGTGATCGCCGCGCGCCACACGCGCGGCGGCTGGAAGTGGCGCTGGGGCGGGGATTGAGGCGGTCCGTCGTCCCGGACCTGATCCGGGACCGCTGGCCGTGAACAGTCCATCTGTCGGCGCGCGCCGCCGGGGCTTCGACAAGCTCAGCCTGAGCGGAATTTAAAGACCTGCTCTCAAAACCGCTCAGGCTGAGCTTGTCGAAGCCCTGGCCGATAACGCCCACCTAAAGACAGCCAGCGGTCCCGGATCAAGTCCGGGACGACGTGGGCCCTACAACTTCGCGAAAACCGCCACCATCGCCTTCCACGCCCGGTCCGCCTCGCCCGGATCGTAGGCAGGCGAATCCGGCACGCACCAGCCGTGGTCGGCGGCGTAGACTTCCACTTCGGCCGGGCGCTTCGCCGCATCGGCGGCCTTGCGCAGTTCGGTCTTCACCTCAGGCTGCTTGGCGTCGTCATTGCGGGCGATGGCAAACACATAGCTGGCCTTCGTCTTGCCCAGAACCCTGTGCGGACTGTCCGGCGCCTCGGTCACCAGCCCCGCGCCGTGAAGCGACACCGCCGCCTTCACCCGCCCCGGCACCGCCGCCGCCGTGCGCACGGTGAACGGCCCGCCCATGCAGTAGCCGTTGCTGCCGATCCCGCGCTTGGTGTCCACCGCGTCCTGTCCGTCGAGGAACGCCACGTAGGCCGTCGCATCGCGCGTGATCGCCTCGGGCGTGAGCATCGCGCGCATCGGGCCGACTTTCGCCTGACCTTCGGGCGTACGGTACTCGGCGAAGCTCTTCATCACCGGCGCCGGACCGGAGCGGTAGTAGGGGTTGACCACCAGGACCGCATAGCCCTGCGCGGCGAGATTGCGGGCCATGATCTTCTTGGCATCACGCAGGCCCGCAATGTCGGGCCACATCACGATGCCGGGATGCTTGCCCCCACCCGCTTTATGGCCCGGATGGACGAAGAACGCATCGCACACGCCGTCCGCCGTAGTGATCGAAACCATGCGCTCGGTCAGTTCGCCGCCGCTCTCCGCCGCCACCGCTCCGCACCCGGTCAGCGCAAGTCCGGCGCCCAGCACCGAGAACGCGCGGCGGTCCATGCGGCTGAAGTCGTCGGCGGTATAGTCGTCACACATGGGCTGGCCTTTCGCTGCTTTCCCGGCAGCCTAGCAGAGCTTCGCGCGACCTCAATCGCCGTCGAAGTTGAGTTCCAGGTTCACGGCATTGGGATCGGCAAGGAACAGTTGCCTGAGGCCGATGTGCGTCAGGTCGTTGAACCGATAGTCGAGGCCGAGTTCGTCCAGCTTCGCGCGGGTCGCCTCGAAGCCGCTGCAGCGCAAGGCGACGTGATGGAAACCGTTGGTCGATTCGCCCGGCAGGTAATCGTCGTAGCGCCCCGGAGCGGTGGTGCGATCGACGAGGTGAATGATCGGCAACCCTGCCCCGTCGCGCATCCAGTAGCCCGCGGTCCCGGCGCGGATCGAAGGGTTCTCGCTGCGGATCAGGCCCAGCACCCGCTCGTAGAACGTGGCGGTGCCTTCGAGGTCGTCGGTCAGGATGTTGACGTGATCGATGCCGCTGACCTGCATGGTGCTCTCCCTTTGTTGGACAAGGAGTACCCACCCCTGCCCCCTCCCGCAAGCGGGAGGGGAATGAGAGCATCGTTCTTCGCCCTCCCGCTCGCGGGAGGGCCGGGAGGCTTGAGAGCGAAGCGAACTAGCCGGACGGGGAGGGCCTCAGCTCCGGAACACCACCGTCCGCGCTCCGTTCAGCAGCACCCGGTCCTCCAGATGCAGCCGCACGGCCTCGGCCAGCACGCGGCGTTCGATGTCGCGACCCTTGCGGACCATGTCCTCGGGCGTGTCGGAGTGCGTCACCGGCTCCACGTCCTGATGGATGATCGGCCCTTCGTCGAGGTCGGCCGTCACGTAGTGCGCGGTCGCCCCGATCATCTTCACCCCGCGCGCGTGCGCCTGGTGGTACGGCTTGGCGCCCTTGAAACCCGGTAGGAACGAGTGGTGGATGTTGATGCAGCGCCCCGACAGGAAGCCCGCCATCTCGTCAGAGAGGATCTGCATGTAGCGCGCCAACACCACCAGTTCCGCGCGCGTCTCATCGACGATGGCGCGGATCTGCGCTTCCTGCGCGGCCTTCTCGCCCTTGGCCATCGGCAGGTGATGGAAGGGAATGTCCCCCAGCATCAGCGTGTTGATCGCCTCGCGCGGGTGGTTGGAGACGACGCCGACGATCTCCATCGCGATCTCGCCGATGCGGTGGCGATAGAGCAGGTCGGCGAGGCAGTGGTCGAACTTGCTGACCAGCAGCAGGACGCGGCGCGGCCGGTCGCGGCGCTGCATCGACCAGGCCATGCCGTATTCGTGCGCGATCGGACCGAAGCCTTCGCGGATATCCTCGCGGTCCGTGGCGCCCGGATCGAAGGCCACGCGCATGAAGAAGCGGCCCTGCTCGAGATCGTCGAACTGCTGCGCCTCGGTGATGTTGGCGCCCATCTGCGCGAGATAGCCCGTCACCCGGGCGACGATGCCCGGACGGTCGGCACACGAAAAGGCGAGGATCAGCGGCTCGGCCATACCCTTGCCCCTTACGCCGCGACGGCGCCGCGATTGGTCAGCGCGGCCTCGCTCTCGGCCATGAGCGCGGCGATGATCTCGGCCACCGGCTCCTCCTTGCCGACCATGCCGACCGACTGGCCCGCCATGATCGAGCCGCTCTCGACGTCGCCGTCGATCACCGCGCGGCGCAGCGCGCCGGCCCAGAAGTGCTCGATCTTGAGCTGCGCCTCGCCCATGTCGACCTCGCCCGCGTCCAACAGGCGCGCGACTTCGATCTGCTTGGCGGTGAATTCCTCGGTGCCCTTGTTCTTGAGCGCGCGCACCGGGATTACCGGCAGGCGCGGATCGACCTGCACCGATGCCACCGCATCGCGGGCCGAGGCGCGGAAGAACGCCTTCTTGAACGCTTCATGGGCGATCGATTCGCTGGCGCAGGCGAAGCGGGTGCCAAGCTGCACGCCGGCCGCGCCCATCTCCAGGTATCCGGCGATCGCCTCGCCCCGGCCGATGCCCCCCGCGACGAAGACGAGGTTGTCGGCGGCGAGGCTCGGCAGGATTTCCTGCGCCAGCACCGAAGTGGAGACGGGGCCGATGTGGCCGCCCGCTTCCGAACCCTCGATCACCAGCGCGTCCGCTCCCGAGCGCAGCAGCTTCTTGCCCAGCGCCAGCGTGGGCGCGAAGCAGATGACCTTGGCCCCGTTCGCCTTGATCGCCTCGACGCTGCCCTTGGGCGGAATGCCGCCCGCAAGCACCACATGCGTCACGCCGTGCTTCGCGCAGACGTCGATCAGGTCGAACAGCATTGGGTGCATGGTGATGAGGTTCACGCCGAAGGGCTTGGACGTCAGCGCCTTGGTGGCGGCGATCTCGGTGTCGAGCAGTTCCGGGGTCATCGCCCCGCAGGCGATCACGCCGAAGCCGCCCGCGTTGCTGATCGCGGAGACAAGGTTGCGCTCGGAAACCCAGGACATGGCGCCGCACAGGATGGCGGTCTCGGTGCCGAGGAATTCGCAGCCGCGCGCCATCAGCGCGGAAGTCTTGGTGAAGGCGGTCATGAAATTCCCATAGCCCGGATTTTTGTTCAGCCGTGCGCCATAGGGTGACGAGCCGCACCGCACAAGCGGCGAGCGACGGAACCAAATGGCGACAAGTTCGTTCAGGTGAGGCACAGTTACATGGAAATCAGGGGGTCATTTCCAACATGCAACACGACGACGAACCGCTGAATGCCGCAGCCACGACACCGTCGGGCCCGGAAGCGGTCGCCGCGCAGGGCGTAACGATCGACGAACATCTGTTCGAGGACATTCTGGATCTCGAAGGCGCGTTGCGGTTGAGTACGCAGGCCACCGCCGGTCTCGGCGCCCCGCGCGCCACGGAAATCGTGATGCTCGGCCGCAAGTTGCCCGAACCTTCAGCCGCGAAGCTGCAGGTCCTTGCCGATGAAGTGCGCAAGGCCACGCAGGCCGGCGATCTGGCGCGGGTGCGCGAGTGCCATCTGCACGTCATCGACACGCTGGTTTCGCTGCGCACGACGTGCTGGGCCGTAAAATCCGAAGAATAGATCAAGTTTCATCGAGTTTCCCGATTACTCTTACATGTTCGTATAGCTTCTCCGCCTTGGCGGGCTTCGTTAGGTCTACAGCAGAGCCGCCAAAGGGCAGCACACGCCAATCCATGACCACAGGCCCATGACCAAAGGAGAGCCGACATGCACGGATCCAACTCAGACGAGCCCAAGTGCCCTTACGGCCACGGCGCCGCTACCCCGCTGACCACGCAGTTCGGCGCTCCGGTCGTCGACAACTCCAACTCCTACACCGCCGGGCCGCGCGGGCCCCTGCTGATGCAGGACGTCTGGCTGATCGAGAAGCTGGCCAACCTCAACCGCGAAGTGATCCCCGAGCGTCGCATGCACGCCAAGGGTTCGGGCGCATTCGGCACCTTCACCGTCACCGGTGACGTCTCGAAGTACACCCGCGCGAAGTTCCTCGCCGAAAAGGGCAAGCAGACCGAGCTGTTCGCCCGCTTCACCACCGTCGCCGGAGAGCGCGGCGCGGCCGATGCCGAGCGCGACATTCGCGGCTTCGCGGTGAAGTTCTACACCGAGGAAGGCAACTGGGACATGGTCGGCAACAACACGCCGGTCTTCTTCGTGCGTGATCCCCGCCACTTCGCCGATCTCAACAAGGCGGTGAAGCGCGATCCGCGTACCAACATGCGCAGCGCGCAGAACAACTGGGACTTCTGGACCCTGCTGCCCGAAGCCTTCCACCAGGTCACTTACGTGATGGGCGATCGCGGCATCCCCAAGTCGTACCGCCACATGGACGGCTTCTCCAGCCACACCTACTCGTTCTACAACGAGGCGGGCGAGCGGTTCTGGGTGAAGTGGCACTTCAAGACCCAGCAGGGCCACGCGCATCTGACCGACGCCGAAGCCGCCGAAGTCGTCGCCGGCGACCGCGAGAGCAACCAGCGCGATCTCTACGAGGCGATCGAGCGCGGCGAGTTCCCGAAGTGGAAGGTCATGGTCCAGATCATGGACGAGGCCGAGGCCGAGACTTGCGGCTTCCACCCGTTCGATCTCACCAAGGTCTGGTCGCAGAAGGTCTATCCGCTGATCGAGGTCGGCATGATGGAACTGAACCGCAATCCGGAGAACTTCTTCGCGGACGTGGAGCAGAGCGCCTTCAGCCCGTCCAACCTCGTCCCCGGTATCGGCGTCTCGCCCGACAAGATGCTGCAGGCGCGCCTGTTCGCCTATTCGGACGCGCAGCGGTATCGTCTGGGGGTCAACCACCACCAGATCCCGGTGAACGCGGCGCGCTGCCCGGTGTTCAACAACCACCGCGACGGCCAGGGCCGGGTCGACGGGAACTACGGCGGACTGCTGCACTACCACCCGAACTCGTTCGACCAGTGGCAGGGCCAGCCCGAATTCCGCGAGCCCCCCTTGCGCCTCTCGGGCGCTGCCGACTTCTGGAACTTCCGCGAGGATGACGACGACTACTACAGCCAGCCGCGCGCGCTGTTCCAGCTGATGGACGATGCGCAGAAGGAGCGCCTGTTCGGCAACACCGCCCGCGCCATGGGCGACGCGCCGGACTTCATCAAGCAGCGCCACATCAACAACGCCACCCGCTGCGATCCGGCTTACGGTGCGGGCGTGGCGGCTGCGCTGGGGATGAGCGTGAGCGCGGAACTCTCGCCGGTGCCCGAACTGGCGGATTGACCTGACGGCCGAATGAAAAGGCCCCGTGTGCGGATGTCCGCGCACGGGGCCTTTTTCGTGATTGTTCCGTCACCCTTTAACAGTCATCCCCGCGAAGGCGGGGACCCATCTGATGACCGTGCAACACGAGAGAACCGGAGATGGGTTCCCGCCTTCGCGGGAATGACTGTCAAAGGGTCGGTGTCCTACTTCGCCACCGTGAACGTCGTCGCCATGTCAGCCTTCGAATCGCCGCCGACCCACACGTCGAACGCGCTGTCGTCCTGCACCCAGCCCTTGGTCGCCGCGCTCCAGTAGCGTAGGTCGTCGGCCGTCAGGGTGAACTGCATATGCTTCGTCTCGCCCGGCGCGAGGGCGACGCGGGCGAACTTCTTGAGCTGGCGCACCGGACGCGAGGACGTGCCCACGCGCTGGTGGATGTAGAGCTGCGCCACCTCGTCGCCCGCACGCTTGCCGGTGTTGGTGAGGTCGAACGACACCGTGACCGGCTCGCCCAGCTTCACCGAGGCGCGGTCCACCGCCAGCTTACCGTAGGAGAACGTCGTGTAGCTCAGGCCATGACCGAAGGGCCAGGTCGGCGAATTGTCCTCGTTCCAGTAGCGCTTGTCGGCGCTTCCGGGCTGGTGCGAGGGCAGGTAGGCGTAAGTGTAAGGCGCCTGTGCCGCGCTGCGAATCCAGCTGAAGGGCAGCTTGCCGCCGGGATTGACATCGCCGAGCAGCAGGTTGGCGACGGCATTGCCGCCCTCGGAGCCGGGATACCACGCCTCCAGCACCGCGCCGGGCTTCGCGTCGCCAAGGCTCAGCGGGCGGCCGTTGACCAGCACTACGACCACCGGCTTGCCCGTGGCGATCACCGCGTCGAGCAGTTCCTGCTGACGGCCCGGCAACTTCAGGTCCGATCGCGAGGCGAATTCGCCCGCCATGTTCTGCGCCTCGCCCAGCACCATGACCGCGACGTCCGACTGGTTTGCAAGCGTGATCGCCTTGGCCAGTTCCGCCTTCTCGTCGATCGCGGGATGCTCGCCGGGTTTGTTCATCGCGTCGAAAAAGGAGGGGTTCTTGCGGGTCGGCCATGCCGTTCCGGTCGCATATTCGACCTTCACGCCCGCGCCCAGCTTGGCGCGCAGGCCCGCAAGAACGCTGACGCCCTCCGGCTTGTTGGAGGAGAACACCCAGGGGCCGAGCATGTCGTGGCCCGCATCGCCGAGCGGCCCGATCACCGCCACCGACTTGAGCTTCGCGCGGTCCAGCGGCAGCAGCCCGCCCGCATTGGCCAGCAGCACCGCCGACCGCTCGGCCGCGATCCGCGCGACTTCACGGTGGGCGGGATCGTCGAAGGTCCTGGGCACCGCCTTGGGATCGACATAAGGCTTGTCGAACAGGCCAAGGCGATACTTGGCCTCGAGCAGACGCAGCACCGGGCCCTCGAGCGCGCTTTCGGCCACTTCGCCGCCCTTCACCGCATCGACCAGCGCAAGCATCGGCGAGGGGTTGCTCGGAACCGTCATGGCAAGGTCCATGCCCGCCTCCAGCGCGCGCACGGCAGCCTGCTTCGGGCTGCCCGCCATGCCTTGCTTCTCCAGCGAATCGACGCCGTTGGCATCGCTCACCACGAAGCCCTTGAAGCCCCATTCCTTGCGCAGCACATCGGTCAGCAGCCACGTGTTCGCCGCCGCCGGAACGCCGTTGAGGCCCATGTAGGCGCTCATGATATTGCCCGCGCCTGCATCGAGCGCGGCCTTGAACGGCGGCAGGTAGGTGTTGCGCAGCTGGCTCTCCGACAAGTCCACCTCGTCGTAGTCACGCCCGCCGAAGGAGGCGCCGTAGCCGACGAAATGCTTGGGGCCGGACAGCACATGCCCCGGCGTGCCGATGGCACCGCCCTGGAAGCCGCGCACTTGCGCCGCCGCCATCGCCGCGCCGAGCACCGGGTCCTCGCCCGCGCCCTCGACCATGCGGCCCCAGCGCGGGTCCATGGTGATGTCGACCATCGGCGCGAAGGTCCAGTTGATGCCCACCGCGCGCGCTTCCGATGCCGCGACGGCCTGGCCGCGCTCGGCCGTCGCCGGGTCCCACGACGCGGCCATCGCGATCGGCACCGGCATGATCGTGTGCAACCCGTGGATCACGTCGTAGCCGATCAGCAGCGGAATGCCGAGGCGCGTCTTCTTCACCGCCAGTTCCTGCAGCGCGTTGATGCGGACCGGATCGGTGACGAACAGCATCGAGCCGACCTCGCCCTTCGCGATCGCGGCGTCGATGTTCACCGCCGTCGCCTTGGGGTTCGCCACGGTAGCCCCGCCGAAGTCGAAGTACTGGACGAGCTGGCCCGCCTTCTCCTCCAGCGTCATCCGCTGCAGCATCGCCTCGGCGCGCGACCGTGCCTCGGCCTCGGTCATGACTTTCGCCTCTTTGGCAACGACCGGTGCAGCCGCAAGCGGAGCCAGCGACGACGTCAGGGCCAGAGCGAGTACCATTCGGGAAAGGCGCAAGGTCGATTACTCCGTTGGAATGCTGATCAGCATACTTGTGCACGCGCACTATCGCGGTTTCGCGGCTTTGACAGCGCTGTATCCGACGTGTGGATAGCGTAAACGAAAAAAGGCGGCGCTTGGGGCGCCGCCTTTCTCTAATCCTTCGCGGGTACGCGAGAGCGCCGCGATCAGGCGGCCGCGTCGAGCCCGTAAGCGGTGTGCAGCACGCGCACGGCCAGTTCGGTCTCGTCGGTGTCGATCAGGACCGAGACCTTGATCTCGCTGGTCGAGATGGCGATGATGTTGATGCCGCGATCGGCCAGCGTCTTGAACATCGTCGCCGCGACGCCCGCGTGGCTGCGCATGCCCACGCCTACGACGCTGATCTTCGCCACGTTGCCCTCGGCGATCATGCGGTAGTAGCCGATCGCCTCCTTGCGCTCTTCCAGCAGCGCCTGCGCGCGGGCGAGATCGGCCTGCGGGACCGTGAAGGTCACGTCGGTCTCGCCCTTGTCCTTGGCGACGTTCTGGATGATCATGTCGACGTTGATGTTCGAATCCGCGAGCGGCGCGAAGATCGACGCCACCGCGCCCGGACGGTCGGCGATGCGGGTCAGGGTGATCTTGGCTTCGTTCTTGTCGGCAGCGATGCCGGTGATCAGCTGGCGTTCCATGTCGCTTCCTTCAAGCTCTTCGTCACTGACGATCAGGGTTCCGGGGATGGTATCGGCGGCGGGCGCGTTCTCGTCGATGAACGAGGACAGCACCTGCACGCGCACGTTCTCCTTCATGGCGAGGGAGACCGAGCGGGTCTGCAGCACCTTGGAGCCGACCGAAGCCAGTTCCAGCATTTCCTCATAAGTCACCAGCGGCAGCTTGCGCGCCTTGGCGACGATGCGCGGGTCGGTGGTGTAGACGCCGTCGACGTCGGTGTAGATGTCGCAGCGGTCGGCCTTCACCGCCGCCGCCACGGCCACCGCCGAAGTGTCCGAGCCGCCGCGGCCCAGCGTGGTCACGCGGTTGTCGGGCGAGACGCCCTGGAAACCGGGGATCACCGCGATCTGGCCCGATGCCATCGAGGCGATCAGCGCCTCGGCGTCGATGTCCTCGATACGGGCCTTGGCGTGGGCGTCGTCGGTCTTGATCGGCACCTGCCAGCCCAGCCACGAGCGCGCCTTGCAGCCCATCGACTGCAGCGTCAGCGCGAGGAGGCCGGACGTGACCTGCTCGCCCGAGGCGACGACGACGTCGTATTCCGCGGGATCGTAGAGCGCATCGGCTTCACGGCAGAAGTTGACGAGGCGGTCGGTCTCGCCCGCCATCGCGGAGACGACCACGGCCACTTCGTGCCCGGCTTCCTGCTGGCGTTTGACGATACCCGCCACGCGCCGGATGCGCTCGGACCCGGCCATGGAAGTGCCGCCGAATTTCATCACGATACGTGCCAAGGCGCCGTTGCTCCCCTGCGTAAAAGACCCGCGCGGGGTGCGCGAGTGTGGATAAGAGTCGGCGGCGCTGTTAGGGGGGGATCATGGACAATGCAACTGCCTCTCTTCCCGCTTCGCGCGCAACAATCGATCCGAAGGAGGCCGCGCACTTCGGCGCCCTCGCCGCCGAGTGGTGGGATCCGAAGGGCTCTTCGGCGATGCTGCACAAGCTGAACCCGGTGCGCCTCGGCTTCATCCGCGAAGCGATCGACGGGCATTTCGGCACCGATTCGCGCGGGCTCAGGCCGCTGGCGGGCAAGCGCGCGCTCGACGCCGGATGCGGCGCGGGGCTGCTGTGCGAGCCGCTGGCGCGCATGGGCGCGGCGGTGACGGGCGTGGACGCAGCGCCGGAGAACGCCGCCGCCGCGCGCGCCCATGCCGAAGCGGGGGGGCTGGCCATCGACTACCGTGCGGGGGAACTGGGCTCGCTGGGACTCACAGACTACGATCTCGTCTGCTCGCTGGAAGTGATCGAGCATGTCACCGACAAGGCCGCCTTCATCGGTGACCTGTCCGCTGCATTGGCGGACGACGGGTTGATGATCCTATCGTGCCCTAACCGCACCGCCCGCTCGCGCGTGCTGCTGGTGGAGGCGGCGGAGCGGCTCGGCCAGGTGCCCAGGGGCACGCACGAGTGGAGCCAGTTCGTGACGCCTGAGGAACTGCGCGAGCTTGCGGATGGCGCCGGGCTGGAACTGGGCATGCCGCGCGGGATTGCGTGGTCGCCGCTCAAGGGGCTGCACCTGTCGGACGATCTGGCGCTGAACTTCATCGCGACGGCGCGGAAGAAGTAAGCATCCTCCCTGTTCCGAAGGAATGGGGAGGTGGCAGCCCGCAGGGCTGACGGAGGGGTCTTCTCCCCCTCCACCCCCGCCTGCGGCG
>NZ_ALVC01000381.1:0-3000 GCF_000293195.2 Sphingomonas sp. LH128 | reverse complement strand
CCTGCCGGTCGCCCGGCTCGAGGACGGGACGATGTGGAACTGGTAAGAGGCGGCAGCGTGGCAAGGATCGTCTGCCTCGGAGAGGCGATGGTGGAACTGTCCGGCTCGGCGGGAGCATGGGGCGTGGGGTTTGGCGGCGATACGCTGAACACCGCCATTCATCTCGCCCGCGCCGGGCATGACGTCGCCTACATGACCGCGCTGGGCACGGATGCCTTCAGCAATGGACTGCGCACGGCATGGACGGCGGAGGGGGTCGATTGCGGTCTCGTCCTGACGCATCCCTCGCGGCAGGCCGGGCTCTACGCCATCACCACCGACCCTGCGGGCGAGCGCAGTTTCACTTACTGGCGGGAAACCAGCGCGGCGCGGGCGCTGTTCGAACTGGAAGCCGTTGATGCCGCGATGGACGTTGCCGAAACAGCCAATCTTCTGTGCTTTTCGCTGATCTCGCTGGCGATCCTGCCGCCGCAGGGGCGGCGGGACCTGCTCGCCCTGGCCGGGCGGGTGCGCAATTGCGGCGGTCTGGTTGCCTTCGACGGCAACTACCGCCCGCGCTTATGGGAATCTCCCGAGGCAGCGGCGCGCATGCGTGACGAGGCGATCGGCCTTGCCGACATCGGCCTGCCGACTTTCGAGGACGAGGCGCTGCTGGACGGCGCAACCTCGCCGCAGGCGGTCGCTGCGCACTGGCGGCGGCTCGGTTGCGGCGAGGTCGTCGTCAAGCTGGGCGCGCAAGGCTGCCTCCTGCCCGACGCAACGGCTTGCCCTGTGCCGAACGCCCTGAGCCCGGTCGATACCAGCGGCGCCGGAGACGCCTTCAACGGCGGCTACCTCGATGCTCGCATGCGGGGCGTTCCGGTTGTGGAGGCGGCACTCGCCGGGCACCGGTTGGCGGGCTGGAACGTCATGCGACGCGGCGCGATCCCCCCGCGGGACCCGGCAGCGCCCTATATCGCACCGGAAAATTGGTAAGACATGTTGCGGGCGCCCGCGGCTTGTGACATTCACCGGGGATGGCGGAACGCTTGAAACTGTATCAGCGCGTGGCGCAAGAGATCGAACAGCGCATCGGAAGCGGGCAATATGCGGCCGGCAGCCGGCTGCCTGCGGAGCGTGACTTTGCCGAGCAATTCCAGGTCAGCCGTCCCACGATCCGCGAAGCGATGATCGCGCTCGAGATTCGGCAACTGGTGGAAGTGCGCCATGGCTCGGGCGTCTACGTGGCCGAGGAAATCCCTGCCGACCGCACTCCGGCTGAACTCGACGTCGGCGCGTTCGAACTGATCGAGGCGCGCATCATGTTCGAGGGTGAAGCCGCCGCGCTCGCCGCGACCGTGATGTCCGACGAGGAAGTCGCGCGCGTCGGCGAAATCCTCGAACGGATGGAGGCACTCGATCCCGCGACGGCGGAAGAGCTTGTGCTTGATCGGCAGTTCCACATGGCGATCGCCGAAGGCACGCAAAGCTCGCTGGTGGCCCAGACCGTCGAACACCTGTGGGACCTGCGCGAACAGTCGCCGCTGTGTCGCCACATGTTCGAGCAGGCGCGGCAGGTCGGCATCAACCCGCGCCCCGACGAGCACCGCCGGGTCTACGACGCGCTCGTCCAGCGCGATCCCGAGCAGACGCGCTCCGCCATGCGCGCCCATCTGATGCGCGTTTCGGAGGACCTGCTGGCCGTCACCGAACTCCAGTTGATCGAGAAAGCCAAGCAGGAGATCGGCGAAAAACGCCGCCGCATCCGCGCGTAGCCGGCCGGCGGCGGCCTGGTGCCGAAGCGGGCATCGAAGGGCATTTGACGCGCCTGCCGGTGCTCGCTACCGCAAGCCGCGATGATTGCCCTTCTGTCTCCCGCCAAGACGCTCGATTTCGAGCGTGTACTCCCGCCGCTCGCCGTTTCGACCCCGCACTTCGTGGAGGAGGCGACCAGCCTTGCGCGCTCGGCCGCGAACCTCACGCAGAAGCGCCTTTCCGAGCTGATGCATATCTCGCCGCGTCTGGCGAAGCTGAACGCCGACCGTTTTCGCGACTTCCCCGAACTGCCCGAGCGGCAGGCGCTGTTCGCCTTCGCCGGAGACGTCTACACCGGGTTCGAGGCGCATACGCTGGACGAGCCGGGCGTGACTTTCGCGCAGGATCACTTGCGCATGCTTTCGGGCCTCTACGGCCTGCTGCGCCCGCTCGACACGATCAAGCCTTACCGTCTGGAAATGGGCACTCGCTGGGCGCCGCGCCACAAGAGCCTGACCGACTGGTGGGGCGACCGCATCGCCGCGCTGCTGCGCGAACAGGTGGCGGAGGAAGGATCGGGCGTCGTGCTCAACCTCGCCAGCCAGGAATACTTCGCCGCCGTCTCCGGGCGCCTTTCCGGCATCCGGGTGATCGAGGTCGAGTTCCGCGAGCCCGGCCCCAACGGTTCCCGCTTCATCAGCTTCAACGCCAAGCGCGCGCGCGGGATGATGGCGCGCTGGATGTGCGAGCACCACATCACCGACGTCGATGCGATGCGCGGCTTCGACACCGACGGCTACCGCTTCGATGCCGAGGAGAGCGACGCCGACCGCTGGCGCTTCACGCGCGCCTGACGGGGGCGCCGCTGCCTTCGGCAGTTCATGGAAAATGCCCATCCGGGCATTTCCTTGCGGCACCGGCCCGCTCCCCCACCCGACCACCCAACGGTAGTATCCTGCGGGTGGTCGGGTGGGGGAGCGGGCCGGTGCCGCGAAATTCGCCTGCAGCGAATTTCCAAACAGCCTCTTAGCTCGACTTTGTACGTTTTTGGTCAGGTCCAGGTCCAGAAGATGCTGTTTTCAGCAACGTGGTCGAGTGCTTGATCGAGGGGCAAGACGCATCCGCCCATATCATCGATATTTTCCCATTTTCGCTGGTGTGACCAGTAGCCGAGCCTGACTTCGTCACGCGTGCCGACAGGCTTGAGGCGGGCGATCGGTGCCTCGGTTGCCAGCAGATAGAGATGGTAAGCGCCTTTGTTCTCAT
>NZ_ALVC01000380.1:0-6755 GCF_000293195.2 Sphingomonas sp. LH128 | reverse complement strand
TGCGCTAAGTAAGGCAGTGTGCGAAGCGTCATGGCGATCTACCATTTCTCCGCCAAGGTTGTGAGCCGTGCGAACGGATCGAGCGCGGTTGCGAGCGCCGCCTATCGTTCCGCGTCCGAGCTGCACGATGACCGCCTTGGGCGTAACCACGACTTCAGCAACAAGGCGGGCGTCATCCATTCCGAGGTGATGTTGCCGGAGGGCGCACCGGAGCGTTTAAACGATCGCGCGACCTTGTGGAACGAGGTGGAAGCAGGCGAGAAGCGCAAGGACGCGCAGCTTGCCCGCGAGGTCGAGTTTTCGATTCCCCGTGAGATGAATGAGAAGCAGGGCGTCCAGCTCGCCCGCGATTTCGTGAAGAAGCAGTTTGTCGATCGCGGTATGGTCGCGGACCTGAACGTGCATTGGGATCATGCGAAGGACGGCTCCCCCAAGCCGCACGCGCATGTCATGCTGGCGATGCGCGATGTGGATCGGCAAGGGTTCGGTAAAAAGAACCGCGACTGGAACGGCACCGAGCTGTTGAAGGACTGGCGCGAGGCGTGGTCGTGCCACGTCAACGAACGCATGGCCGAGCTGGGGCTTGAGGGCCGGATCGACCATCGCTCCTACGAGGCGCAGGGGATCGAGCTTGAGCCGCAGCACAAGATCGGGCCGGCAGGGATGCGACGCCTCGACCGCGGCGAGGATGCCGAGCGCGCCGACGATCACCGGCGCATTGCGCGGGAGAACGGCGCGAAGATTGCGGCCGATCCGCGCGTCGCGCTGGACGGCATCACGCGCAGCCAAGCCACCTTCACCACCCGTGACCTGGCGATGTTCGTGCACCGGCATTCAGACGGCAAGGAGCAGTTCGACCAAGTGATGGGGGCAGTGCGCGCCAGCCCCGAGCTGGTGGCATTGGGGAAGGACGGGCGCGACCAGGAGCGGTTCACGTCGCGCGACATGATCGCGGTGGAGAACCGGCTTGAGCGTGCCGGCGACGAGCTGGCGGGCCGCGCCGAGCATGGTGTCGGCGATCGGCAGCGTGACGCCGCGATCGGCGCGGCCGAGGGCCGGGGCCTTGTCCTGTCGGGCGAGCAGCGGGACGCTTTCGATCACGTGACCGGCAGCGCCGGGCTGGCATCGGTGGTCGGCTATGCCGGTTCGGGCAAGTCGGCGATGCTGGGCGTCGCGCGTGAGGCATGGGAAGGGCAGGGTTACACGGTGCGCGGCGCGGCGTTGTCGGGTATCGCGGCCGAGAATCTTGAAGGCGGGTCGGGCATTCAGTCGCGCACCATCGCCAGCCTTGAACACGCATGGGGGCAGGGGCGCGAGCAACTAGGCCCTGGGCAAGTGCTGGTGGTGGACGAGGCCGGCATGATCGGCTCGCGTCAGATGGAGCGGGTGCTGTCCCAAGCGCGTGATGCCGGGGCCAAGGTCGTGATGGTGGGCGACCCTGAGCAGTTGCAGGCGATCGAGGCGGGCGCGGCGTTCCGCAGCGTCACCGAGCGGCACGGCGCGGCCGAGATCACCGAGATACGCCGGCAGCGCGAGGACTGGCAGCGCGACGCCACGCGCGCGCTGGCGACCGGGCGCACCGGCGAGGCGATCCATGCCTATGACGGCAAGGGCATGGTCCACGCGGCCGACACGCGCTTGGCTGCGCGTAGCGAGCTGGTCGATGGCTGGGATCGCGCGCGCCAGGCCGAACCGGGCAAGAGCCGGATCATCCTCACCCACACCAACGCCGAGGTGCAGAGCCTCAATGGCGAGGCGCGCGACCGGTTGCGCGCGAGCGGCGACCTTGGCGACGACGTGACGGTGAAGGCCGAGCGCGGCGAGCGCCAGTTCGCGACTGGCGACCGCATCATGTTCCTTCGCAACGAGCGGAGCATGGGGGTGAAGAACGGCATGCTTGCGACGATCGAGCGGGTATCGCCCGAGGGGATGGCGGTGCGCCTCGATGACGGGCGCGGCGTTGCGTTCGACACGAAGGACTATGCCCATGTCGATCATGGCTATGCGGCGACGTTCCACAAATCGCAGGGCGTGACGGTGACAAGCGCCTACGTTCTCGCCACCCCCGGCATGGACCGGCACAGCGCCTATGTCGGCATGTCGCGGCACCGTGACGACGTGCAGCTCCACTATGGCCGCGACGACTTCGCCGATCAGCGCCAGCTCGTCCGCGCCCTGTCGCGCGAACGCGGCAAGGACATGGCGAGCGATTACGCCAAGCCCGAGCAGGATCAGGCGCGCGCGTTCGCCGATCGGCGCGAGATCCGGTTCCCGGAACGCGCGCGTGAAATGGTGGCGAAGGTCCGCGACAAGGCGCGGGGCATGTTCGACGGGTTCCGGCCGAAGCCGGCAACCGAGAAGGTGATGTCGCCGGAGCGTGTCGCGGCCGATCGGCCAATGGCACCCTCGCAGGCCCGTGCGATCGAACGTTATGGGCGCGCCGCAGCCGATATAGGCCGGATGAAGGAAAAGCGGTTGCCGGTGCTGGCGCACCAGGAACAGGCGCTGGCGAAGGCCGGCGACGCGCTCGACCAGGTGCGGCCGCATGGCGCGCGTGACCTTGCCAGCGCGATCGAGCGCGACCCCCGGCTCGCGCGTGACGCGGCCGAGGGCAACACGGGCGGCGCGGCCAAGGCGATGGAGGCGGAGCGCCAGGTCCGCATCGACCCGGAGAAGCGCGCTGGACGGTTCGTGGAGCAGTGGCAGGGCATGAAGGAAGCGCAGGCCAGCATGGAACGTGCCGGCGACCGTGCGGGTGCGGAACGGCTCGGCAAGCGCATGGAGAGCATCGCGGGCGGGCTACAACGCGACCCGCAGCTCGAATCCGCGTTGCACCGTCGCGCGCCCGAGCTGGCGTTGAACATGGAGCGGGACCGCTCGATCGGGCAGGGACTCGCGCAGTCGGTCAGCATCGGGCGTGACCGCGACCGTGGCATAAGCCGGTAGGTGACGATGGATACTTCGACAGGCTCAGCACAGGCTGATATTCAGGAAGGCGGCGATCCAGCCGAGGCGTTCGACCGGTTGCGCACCGTGATAGAAGGCCAGGATCGTGAGCTGGCGTTGTTGCGCCGCGCCGTGGAGGGTCTGGCGGCCGAGCGGGCGTATATCGATGTGCCAGACTATACCGAGACGCTGGGGCGGATGCAGCAGGGCGTGGACGCCACGGCCGAGCGGATTGCGGTCATCAGCGACGTGATCGCGCGCAGTCCGGCGCTGGCGATGACGCCCGAGCAGATGGCGCAGCGGATAGCGGCAGCGGGCAGCGCCGCCCGGCGCGAAGACCAGGCGGCACTCGCCAAGGCAGGCGAGGACAAGGCCCGCGTCATGGCCGAGCTTCGCGCCATCGCCGGGTCCGCATGGACGCGGGCCGACCAGAAGAACCGGCAGCTATGGTTCGGGCTTGGCGGGGCAGCGCTCGGCATCCTCGCATGGGCGATTTTGCCCGGCCTCGTCGCGCGCGAGGTTGCGCCGGCGAGCTGGCAATGGCCCGAGCGCATGGCGGCGCGGACGCTCGACCTTCCCCGTTGGGAAGCAGGGCAGCGGATGATGCAAAGCGCGGCACCCGACGCCTTCGCCAACATCGCGGCGGGCGATCGGATCGTGACGGCCAACCGTGTTGTGCTGGAGGCGTGTCGTAAGCGCGCGAACAGAGCGCATGAGGCGGTGCGGTGCACCGTCAACGTGGAAGCCGACAAGGGAACGCGATGAACCAGGCGCGTCACATGCCGGGAACGGCGTCCCGCTCCGGCATGCTTCAATCAGTTATTTCGCGCCGCCCGAAGAAGGCCGGTTAATACCAACGTGCGCTGAGGCTGACTCACATAGGGGATTCCCAATCCGGTGAAAGTCTGACTCAATGGCGTCCTGCACGAGGAGGACGCTGTAATGGGACGGGCGATTGGCTTGCGAGAGGATTTCGACGGGCCGGCGCTGCGGCGCTTGGCACGGATGTCGAAGAGCGCGCCGCAGGCCCGGCGGTTGCTGGCGCTGGCGCAGATCTACGATGGCGGCAGCCGGAGCGATGCGGCTCGGATCGGTGGAGTGACGCTGCAGATCGTGCGCGACTGGGTGATGCGGTTCAACGCCCGTGGTCCCGATGGGCTGCTCGACGGCAAGGCGCCGGGCAAGCGTTCGATCCTCGATGACGCGCAGCGGCGTGCATTGGTCGAGGCGGTGGAGCGCGGGCCGATCCCGGCGATCCATGGTGTCGTGCGATGGCGCCTGATCGATCTGGTGCAATGGCTGCACGAGGAGTTCGCGGTGTCGCTCGACGAGACCACCGTCAGCCGCGAGCTGAAGAAGCTGGGCTATGTGAGGCTCACCGCCCGGCCGCGCCATCACGCGCAGAACGAGCTGGCGATGGACGCCTTCAAAAGGGGGGCTTTGCAACCGAGGTGGCAAAGGTCCGGGCGGCCCTCCCGAAGGGCACACCCATAGAAATCTGGTTTCAGGACGAAGCCCGCGTCGGGCAGAAGAACACGATCACGCGTCGCTGGGCGAGGCGCGGTACGCGGCCCTCAGCGCCCAAGGACCAGCGGACGAAGTCGGCCTACATCTTCGGCGCCATCTGCCCCGAACAGGGCAAGGGCGCCGGGCTGGTCCTGCCCTTCTGCAACACCCAGACGATGACGTTGCATCTGGCCGAGATCGCACTCGCCGTTGCGCCGGGCGCGCACGCTGTGGTGCTCATGGATCAGGCCGGATGGCATATGACCGGCAAGCTCAAGGTCCCCGCCAACATCAGCATCATAGCGCTGCCGGCCAAATGCCCCGAGCTCAACCCGGTCGAGAACATCTGGCAGTTCATGCGCGACAACTGGCTCTCAAACCGCATCTACACGTCCTACGACAACATCGTCGATCACTGCTGTGACGCTTGGAACAAGCTCGTCGATCAGCCCTGGCGCATCATGACCATCGGCCGCCGCAAATGGGCGCGTGAGTTCTGATCAATGCAGATTGGTATAAGTCCCCACTTAAGAAAGATAAGAAGAGAACTGCCGACAAGCCACTTATAAGAGAAACTACCGATAGCGATGGTAACTGGTATTGATATTAACATTAGAACACCTCGTAAAAAACATAAGCAAAATCCTTTGCTCTGTTGATGGAATTGCAGTATTGGCCTACGCCGTTACTGCATCGCCATAATACTGCCGAACCAGCAACGGCGTCCATATGTTTTTTCGAGATGCTCCCTCACCGGCGCGAACCGCCAGCATGAGATCCCGGGGACTTGGGGAGCGGTGGCGCTCCCCAAGTCAGGTCATGCGCTGGCGCCATGCCCTTCGGCGTCACCGTCGTGATCGCCCCAGCCAGCGGCGCGGGCCATGCCGATCAGCGTCTCGATATCGGCGATGGTGGGAATGCGCGCCTGCCCTCGCGCAGGCTGGAGACTGCCATCCGGCCGTCGCCAGATGAACCGGTAGCCACGTTGAAACTCGCCGTCGCCGTAGTCGTAGCGTCCCCACTGGAAACACAGGACCCATCCCTCCTCCCCCTTGGGAAGCCGGACCTCATCAAACACCGTCACCCTAGTCGCAGCCATCAGCGGTTGCCGCTCGGGATGCCGTGCCGGGAGTGTCGCCAGACGACGCCGGAGCGTCACGATCGCCTCGATAGGGACCGTGACGCCCACACCCATCACGCGGCCCGGTTCTGGACTGACCGGATCGGGATGGTGTCGAGCAACGCCTGCCCCGGAGCCTTGGGGCTGCCATCGCCGTTGACGTAGACATAGAGTGTCGTAGTCGTGATCCCGAGCCGCCTGGCGACATCGGCCGCGACCGCGTTGCGGTCGGACATCGCCGCCATCGCCATCGCCAGGGTAGCCCGGTCCATTTTGCGTGGCCGACCACCCATGCGACCACGCGCACGCGCTGCAGCGAGGCCGGCATGGGTGCGTTCGGCGATCAGCTCGCGCTCGAACTCGGCGAATGCCGCGAAGATGCCGAAGGCGAGACGGCCATTGGCAGACGTCGTGTCGATCTGCGCGCCGGCACCGGCCAGCACCTTCAGCCCGATCCCGCGCGACCGGAGATCCTCGGCGGTCGTGACCAGGTGGCGCAGATCGCGGCCGAGCCGGTCGAGCTTCCAGATGACGAGCGTGTTGCCCGGTTGCAGCGCCTTCAGGCAGGCGGTGAGACCTGGCCGGGCATCGTGCCGGCCCGATGCCAGATCCTCGTAAATGCGGGACGGATCGATGCCGACCGCGAGCAGCGCGTCGCGCTGCGGCTCCAGCGTCTGCGTGCCGTCCGACTTCGACACCCGGATATAGGGGTGACTACACGAAAGTGACGTATCTGCACGCTAAGGGCGAACAAATCCGGTACGATGCCAGCAGATGCTATTCGCAGGCTTTCCTGCCCCTTTTATGTGGTGCCGCCCTACGGGCGCCGATATGGGAGGGCGGCAATCCGATTGACCAACGATCGAGGTAGAACCCTGCTCGCCAAATATGTGAGCTGGTTGCCCATCCCCGGTATGGCGAAGGATTGCCGATAAACCAGAGCGTGGACTGCATGGGCCGCGCACCGGTCAACGTCCATCAAACCCAACCTCCCCCACTTCAAATCGCTGAGGGCAGCCATGTCTGTGTCGATTCCACCGGGTGCAAAAGACCCAACACTCACTCCCGTCCCGGCAAGCTCCACGGAAAGCGCTCGCATGAGGGTGCTCACATAGGCTTTCGACGCGCCGTAGACCGCTTGGAAGGGCACGGATGTTTCGCCCGCCAGGCTCGACACGGCGAT
>NZ_ALVC01000379.1:0-1909 GCF_000293195.2 Sphingomonas sp. LH128 | reverse complement strand
GTTCGTTAAAGCCGATGGCAAAACCCACATGATCACAAACAGGGCAACGATCAGGTAAAGCATGAACACACATGCTTTGACGTAGGGACTGCGCTTACGATCCTGTATCATTCATAAACCATATGTCGCGCCATGGCTGCTTTCCACCCCTTTCGGTCCTTTAGGGGCCGGGGGCCGCGCTCCATTCCCGCTTGTCCGTTTCCGCCCGCCCGCGAAGAAAGGCTGCCTGACCGCCCGCGCCCCTGTGTGGACGAGCCCGTTCGTGACCACGATAGCCGCAAGGGCCTGTGTCAGGCCGTCATAGTCGATTGGCTTTCCGACCAAGAATAATTGAGGCGAGGAAGTAGCTGCCAACAAAGACTCCTAGTGTAGCAAGGATGCGCCATGAGAGCCCGTAGCGAAAGCATTCAAGAGCTAAAATAAATGTGGACCCGGCGAGAGGGATGCCCATCTTCAAAATTTTCGACTTCTCGATGGCCATTCGATTAGCCCCATAGCGAAAGAACGAGGAACGCTAGCAATCCTTCGGTCCGCTACCCATCTGTGGACGCCCGCACGAACGCAAGCGGTATTCGGGAGAATAGGCACGTAGTCGGATGCTGCCATCTGTCCGGCCTCTGATGCAGCACCGGAGGCTGCGGGCCCGTATGGGAGTTCGCGGACTGGAACCACTTCACCCTAAGCGTGCATGTGGCACGGTGGTTAGCACTGGTTCTTCCAGCCCCGTCTCGCCGACTGTTGTGCCATACCCTCCTTCGACCGACTACGTCCTCCGACGACCCCTGGTCCGCTGTGGCTTACGCCGCAGTTGCGACCGGAACTCTGTAATCCTCTTCGCTCATGAGCAACGCCCAGATGATCCGCGCAGTCTTGTTGGCAAGCGCGACGGTCACCAACATGCGCGGCTTCCTGGCCAGCATCTGTTCGAGCCATGATCCTGCCGGAGCGCCTCGTTTGCTCGCCTGTAGCACGACAGCGCTGCTACCGATGATGAGTAGCCGCCTGAGTGTTCGCTCGCCCATCTTCGTGATCGAGCCCAGCTTCTGTTTGCCTCCCGTCGACAATTGCCGAGGTGCGAGACCGAGCCAGGCGGCAAAAGTCGCGCCCCTTTGCAAAGGTCTCGGCCGGCGGGGCCAGCGCCGCGATAGCGGTGGCCGTGATCGGGCCCACGCCAGGGATCGTCATGAGCTGTCGCGCGATCGCATCCTCGCGTGCTCGCCGTGCGATCTCTTTGTCGAGATCACCGATCCTGTCGTTCAGTTCCTCCAAAAGATCTAGCATCGTGCGAAACATCGCCTTGGCTGCCTCAGGAAGCGAAGAGCCAATCTCGTCTTCGAGCAGGTCACCAAGCATCGCAACGTGCGACGGCCCCTTTGGCGCCACCCAGCCATACTCAGTGAGGTGCCCTCGGATCGCATTGATCAGTTGCGTACGCTGACGCACCAGCAAATCGCGGGTCCGGAACACCAGCCCGGATGCCTGTTGCTCTTCGCTTTTGATCGCCACAAACCGCATGTTTGGCCGCTGTGCCGCCTCGCAGATCGCCTCGGCATCTATCGCATCATTTTTATGCCGCTTCACGAACGGCTTCACGTAAGTTGGCGCAATGAGCTTCACGTCATGCCCTAGCCCCGTGAGTTCGCGGCCCCAGTGATGCGCGCCTCCGCAAGCCTCGAGCGCCACCGTGCACCGCGGATGCTGGGCAAAGAATTCCAGCAGCTTGGTGCGGCTGATTTTGCGACTGAACAACGCTCGCCCACGCGCATCCGCACCATGCGCATGGAAAACATTCTTGGCGATATCCAAACCGATTGTGGTAACTTCCGACACGGACGCCTCCTCAAGTGGTGTTCAACACCTCCACTATGGCACATCGATGCCGTCGGGGGGCGTCCACCCCATCACCCAA
>NZ_ALVC01000378.1:0-2095 GCF_000293195.2 Sphingomonas sp. LH128 | reverse complement strand
CGCATCCTCGTCAACGGCTGGCCCACCGGCGTCGAAGTGTGCCACGCGATGGTCCACGGCGGCCCGTTCCCCTCGACCTCGGACGGACGGACAACCTCGGTCGGCGCCTCGGCGATCGAGCGCTTCCTGCGCCCGGTGTGCTACCAGAACATGCCTTTCGCGCTGCTCCCCGAGGGCCTTCGCGACGGCAATCCGTGGAACGCCCCGCGCCGCATCGACGGCGTACTGAAGCTGGGTTGAGCGTACCTCCGCTTCGTCATTGCGAAGCCTGCAGGACCGTGGCCCGCTATGTCGGCAAATCCGGGTAGAAGTACGTAGTTTTTCTGACATAGTGTGCCCATGCAGCGGCAGCGGATCGTCTTCATCGCCGGCATTCTTGCCGCTCTTGCGACGATCCTGCCGCTTGCAGCCGCCATCGCTTATGCCCGGCACCGTGCTCTGGAGGCCGAACGCGAGCATCTCGCCGAGTACAGCGACTGGACGCTGCGGCGTGCGGAGCGCAATTTCGCGCGCGTGACCGACGTATTCCGCGAACTGCAGGCGGTCGATTGGGACGCCTGCGGAGAGGATCATATCGCGCGGATGCGCAAGCTGGCGGTGGACAACCTCGCGGTGGAGGAAGTCGGCTATTTCCAGGACGGCAAGCTCGCCTGCACCAGTTGGGGCAAGGTGACGAAGCTCGTCGCACACGGAACGCCGGATGCGCGACTGGCCGGCGGCTTCGGCCTCTATCTGAACGTTGCGCCGCAAGTCAGCGCCGGCCATCCGGTCATCGTGGTCGATCACGGCGACTACAACGCGCTGGTGAGCCACGAACGCTTCGTGGACGTGCTGACCGATACGCCGATGACGGTCGGCATCGCCACGCTTCAAGGCCGCATCATCGCCGTCAACGGCACCGCGCCCGGGGAGGTGATGCGCAGGGCCGCGTCCTCGGACGGCTTCGCCCGCGTCGGCGCGCGTATCTTCACTTCCGTGCACGACGGGCATTTCCGCGCCTTTGCCATCACCGACGAAGCCTATGTCCAGTCCCGCATGGCCCGCGAGTTGTGGGCTCTGGTTCCGCTTGCCCTGCTGACCTCGGCGCTGCTGGTCGCGCTGATCGTGTGGACGTCCCGCCGCAGGCTGACGCCCGAGCGCGCGCTGGAAGACGCCATCCGCCGCCGCGAACTGCACGTGCTCTACCAGCCGATCATGGAGATCGCGACCGGCCTTTGCGTCGGTGCCGAGGCGCTGCTGCGCTGGCAGCGCAGCGACGGCACCAGCGTCTCGCCCGAGGTCTTCATCCCGCTCGCCGAGAAGCACCGCCTGATCGAACCGCTCACCGACATGATGATCGGCTGCGTCGTCGCCGACCTTGCCGACATGCTGCGGCGCGAGCGCAGCGTCCACGTCGCCATCAACATCTCCGCCATCGACATGCAGAGCGGGCGTTTCCTGCCGGTCCTGACGCATGCGCTGGCCGAGGCCGGGGTCGCGCCCCGGCAGGTCTGGCTGGAGGCGACCGAGCGCGGCTTCATGGATGCCGCCGCCGCGCGCGAGACTCTGGAGAAGGCGCGTGCGGAGGGCCACATGGTGGCGATCGACGATTTCGGCACCGGCTATTCCAGTCTCGCGCAGCTTGCCGCACTGCCGCTCGACGCACTCAAGATCGACAAGTCCTTCGTCGATGCCATCGGCCGGGAGGCAGCGACCAGCGTGGTCGTCCCGCACGTCATCGAGATCGCCCACGGCCTCAACCTGCTGATCGTCGCCGAGGGGGTCGAGACGCCTGAACAGGAAGCCTACTTGCGCGCCGCCGGGGTCGGCTTCGCGCAAGGCTGGCTCTATGCCAAGGCACTCCCGGCTGGGGAATTCCTCGCGTTCCAGGAAGCGATCAACGGCCGGCGGGTGTCACCGTTCCTGACCTCGCTCGCCGGATGAGGTTCGGCATTCACATCTTGCTTTCCTTTTTACGCTAGGCGCTTCGTGCCGACACGCCGCGCGGAGATTCCAGTGCCCCCTCTTCATCGTCCCAAGTCCCTGCTCGCCATGGCCATGCCGCTGCTGCTGGACGTGTCGGTGCCCGCCTCGCGGCTGCCGGCGGTCGTCGCGG
>NZ_ALVC01000377.1:0-8793 GCF_000293195.2 Sphingomonas sp. LH128 | reverse complement strand
CTCGACGTCGCGTCGAAGCAGGCCGGGCGCGTGCGCAATCATCTGTGGCGCGCCGACGTGGTCGGAATCGTCGATTTTGCGCAGCCTTCGTGGAAACCGCGCCTCCACTTCGCCAATCTGGAAAACGGGACGATGCGCTCGTTCCTCGTCGCGCACGGGCGCGGTTCCGACCCGGCACACAGCGGCTGGCTGCAGAGCTTTTCCAACGTTCCCGGCTCGGAAGCGACCTCGCGCGGTGCCTACCTCACCGCCGAGTGGTACAAGGGCAAGTACGGCACCTCGATCCGTCTGATGGGTCTGGACAACGACAATTCGATGGCGCTGCCGCGCGCGATCGTCATGCATCCGGCTTGGTACGTCGGCTCCTCGATGATCGACAAGTGGGGCAAGCTCGGTCGCAGCGAGGGCTGCTTCGCCATGAGCGACAACGATTTCAACGAAGCGCTCTGGCACCTTTCCGGCGGTCGCCTGCTGTTCGCGGATCGCATCGGCGAAGGATGAATCTCAACGCCGCGTTGCGACTGTCTCACGGCGCCTGCGGTTAGACACGCCTCCGTCGCAATGATACGCATCGTATCATGGACACCAGCCTGACCGGCCTCAAGCGCGAGGCTCCCACCGATGCACGACAGGTCCGCTCGCGGCAGGCGCTGACCTCGGCGTTGCTGGCGCTGCTTGAAATCAAGCCGTTCGACCAACTGACGATCCGCGAGATCAGCGCCCGCGCCGGGACCGGGTACGCCACTTTCTTCCGACATTATCCGACCAAGGAAGCGCTGCTGGCCGACGTCGCCGCGCACGAGATCGAGGATCTGCTCGGCCGCACGATTCCGATTCTCTACGCCGCCAACAGCTACGAATCGACGCTGGAAGTCTGCCGCCATGTCCACGAGCACGCGATGCTGTGGTCAGCACTGCTGACCGGCGGTGCAGCGGGCATCGTACGTGAGGAGTTCATCCGCCAGGCGCTGGGCCTTGCGAAAAGCGCTCAGTCGCACCACCCTTGGCTGCCCTCTGACCTCGGGACCATTCACGGCACCGGCGCGACCATCGACATCCTTGCGTGGTGGCTGGCGCAGGGCGGGGACAAGCCTGCCTCCACCCGCAGCCCCGAGGAAGTGGCGACGATCCTGCACCGTCTGGTCATCGCCCCGCTGATCGGCGACACTGTGGAGCGCCAGGCGGCGCGCGCGTGATGACGCTGACCGAAGACCCTGTCCTTAACCCTGCCCTCAGCGGCATGATCGAGGACGCGGACTGGCCCGAGTTCGGCTGGATCGACGACGTGCGCCCCGCTTTGCGCGCGGCCCTCGCGGCAGGCCGTCCGGTGGCGCTGGCGACACTCTACAAGGTCGCGGGCAGCGCCCCGCGCGGTCCCGGTGCGCAGATGCTGTTCGCGGCAGGGGCCGGCGGGCACGTGGCGGCGACCGGCTATTTCTCGGGCGACTGCATCGAGGGCGACGTCGCCAACCACGCCGCGCAAGTGCTTGCCGACGGCAAGCCGAAGCGGTTGCATTACGGCATGGGCAGCCCCTGGATCGACCTTCGCCTGCGCTGCGGCGGCGCGCTGCACGTGTTGCTGGAACGGATCGCGCCGGATTCGCCCGCCGCCGCCGCGCTGCTGGACCACGCCGCCGAGCGCCGCACCTGCCTCTGGGCGAGCGACGGCGAAACGCAAGAGGCGCGCGAGGACCACGGCCCGTTGCTCGCGCTTCACGAAGACCCGTTCCGCATCGCCCGCCGATACGATCCGCCGCGCCGCCTGATCGTCTCGGGCGGCGATCCCGGCGCGCTCGCCGCCGCGAAGCTCGGGGCGATGGCGCAGTTCGAGACGATCCTGCTGCGCCCCGGCGGCCCGCATGCGCCGCCGCCCTTCCCCGTCTCGCGTTACTTGCGCGAAGAGCCTGCAGACGCCCTCGCCCACCTGAAGGTCGATCGCTGGACTGCCTACCTCGGCGCCACGCATGAGGATCACCACGACCTCGGCGGCTGCCTTGCCGCACTGCGCGGCGGAGCGGGCTATGTCGGCATGATCGGCGCGAAATCGCGCGCGGCCCAACGCCTCGGCGCGCTGGAAGCGGCAGGCGCGAGCGCGGAGGAACTGGCGCGGCTGCAGCTTTCGCCGGGCGTCCCCGGGCTGGGCAAGTCGCCCTGGGAAGTCGCCACCGGCATCATCGCCGAAATCATGCAGGCGCTGAACCCGGCGCGGGAACGGGCTTGAGCGCGGTCGCACTGGTGCTCGCAGCCGGGCGCTCGACCCGATTCGGCAGCGACAAGCTCTCCGCCCGGCTCGATGGCGAGCCCCTGCTCCATCACGCGATCCGCATCGCCCGCGCCGCACCTGTCGAGCGAGTGATCGTCGTCGCGCGGCCCGGGCTCGATACGGGCGAATGGCCCGGCACGCCTGCGGTGGAGACACTGCGGCTGGAGAGCGATGCCTTGTCCGAGACACTGAAGGCCGGCATCGCGGCGGCCGGAGAGGCAAAGGCCGCCTTCGTTTTCCTCGGTGACATGCCGCGCATTCCCGCAGAAGTCGCACCGACACTCGCCTCCGCGATCGGCGATGCCTATGCCGCGATGCCCTGCCACGGGGGCAAGCCCGGCCATCCGGTCCTGCTGTCCCCCGCCGCCTTCCCCGCCATCGCCGCGCTCACCGGAGACGAGGGCGCGGGACGCCTGCTGCGCAGCCGCGATGACGTGGTGAGAGTCGAGGTCTCCTCGCCCGCGATCCACTTCGACGTGGACCGCCCGGGCGATCTCGAAGGGGCCTAAGCCCGCCCCGTCTCGTTCGAAAGCAGCGCGGGATCGATCCCTTCCGCCCGCCATGTCGCGGACCAGCGCCCCTCCGGCGGCGTTTCGAACAGGACTTCGCGGTGGCCCTCTGCGGCGTACCATCCGTGGTGCCGCATCTCGCCCTCCAGTTGGCCCGCGCCCCATCCGGCGTAGCCCAGCGCCATGATCCACTGCGACGGCCCCTGCCCCGCCGCGATCGCGCGCAGCACGTCCATCGAGGCGGACAGCCCGCAAAGCGGCGCGACCTCGATAGTGTCGCTGCCGCCCCAGTCGGTCGAGTGCAGAATGAAGCCGCGCCCCGGTTCAACCGGGCCGCCGTGCATGATCTCGCGGTTGGGCGAGACGCCCGGGTCGAGGCCCAGTTCCTCCAGCACGTCGTGGAAACGCACGCCTTCACGCACATGGCCGATGCCGACGCCGAGCGCGCCGTCCTCGTCATGCACGCATAATACGTTGACCGAGCGCTCGAAGCGCGGGTCGAACATCCCCGGCATTGCCAATAGGATGCGGCCTGCAAGATACTGCTGCGTCGTCACCCGCCCACTCTATGCCCCCTTGCGCCGACTACAACCCCCGTATCCGAGAGAGCGCTTTCCCGATGCGACGGAGCGGCCTATGCCCCGGCACAAAGGAGAACCCAGCCCCGTGACCCTGCTTTTCGACCTTCCCGTCGCCCCCACCGTGCCCGTCGTCGGCGAAGCGGCCGCCTATCCGGTGCGCCGCATCTTCTGCGTCGGGCGCAATTATGCCGCGCACGCGCTGGAACTGGGCAACGCAGTCGACCGCGAGGCGCCGATCTGGTTCAACAAGGCGCCCGCAGCGCTGTGCCTCGACGGCGGGGCGATCCCCTATCCGCCGGGCACCGAAAGCTGCCACTACGAGATGGAACTGGTCGTCGCCATCGGCGCCCCCGCGTTCCGGATCGCCCCCGAGGGGGCAATGGAGGTGGTCTACGGCTATGCCTGCGGCCTCGACATGACCCGGCGCGACCTGCAGAACGCATCCAAGGCCAAGGGTTATCCCTGGGACACCGGCAAGGACTTCGAGAATGGCGCGGTTATCGCGCCGATCACGCCCGCCGCTGCGTTCACGCCTGAAGGCCAGCGCATCGCACTGACGCAGGGCGGCGCGGTCAGGCAGGACGGCGTGCTCTCGGACATGATCTGGTCGATCCCCGAGCTGATCGCCGACCTCTCGCGCCTCTACCACCTCGCGCCCGGCGACCTGATCTATACCGGCACCCCGGCCGGCGTCGGGCCAGTGGCGGTGGGCGACGTGCTGGAAGGCACGATCGATGGCCTGACCCCGCTGCGGCTAGAGATCGCCCAGGCGGAATGACGTTCCTTCCCCCAATCGGGGGGGGATTATCCCTTGGGTCGCCTGCTTCTTGTCCGTCTTGTCAGCCGCCGCGCGTTGCTGGACATACCCGGGCGGAGAACGATGCCTAAAAGCCGGAAGAACATGACAACGATTCGACGTCGCATTTTGCCATCCGTGGGCCGGTCGCTGCTCGCCCTGCCCCTCGTCGCGCTCGCGCATCCCGCGCTGGCCGAGGACGATGACGCCGCCCCGCGCGAGCCCATCGTCGTCACCGGGCGCGGGCTTTCGGAAGGTCCGGCGACGCCCGCCTACGACGTCCAGACGATCGCCCGCGACAAGCTGGTTTCCAGTGCCTCGGGCCGGATCGAGGATGTGCTGGCCTCTGTCGCCGGATTCCAGCAGTTCCGCCGCTCCGACAGCCGATCGTCCAACCCCTCGAACCAGGGCGTGACCCTGCGTGCACTGGGCGGCAATGCATCGAGCCGCGCGCAAGTGCTGCTGGACGGCGTGCCGGTGGCGAACCCGTTCTTCGGCTATATTCCACTGAGCGCCCTCACCCCCGACCGCCTCGGCTCCGTGCGGGTGACGCGCGGCGGCGGTATGGGCGCGTTCGGCACGGGCGCGGTCTCCGGCACGATCGAGATGGAAAGCGCGAGCCCTGACGAACTCGGCCCGGTAAGCGCGGAGGCGCTGGTCAACAACCGGGGCGAGACGCAAGGCTCGCTCACGGTGGCGCCGCGCCTTGGCGAAGGCTTCGTCGTGGCGGGCGTGCAGTGGGATCGCGGCCAGGGCTTCTGGACCACGCCGAAGGACCAGCGCGTCGCCGCCACCGCGCGCGCGAAGTATGAAAGCCTGTCGGGCTCGCTGCGCGCCGTCGCGCCGCTGACCGACAACATCGAGGTTCAGGCATCGGGCCTCGTCTATGACGATGCGCGCACGCTGCGCTTCAAGGGCGCGGATTCGACGTCCTCGGGTCAGCAGGGCTCGCTGCGTTTCGTGGGCCGGGGCGACTGGCAGTTCGACGTGCTGGGCTTCGTGCAGGCGCAGGACTTCTCGAACATCGTCATCAGCTCGACGAGCTACAAGAAGACGCTCGATCAGGCCAAGACCCCGACGCTGGCGGTCGGCGGCAAGGCCGAACTGCGCCCGCCGGTGGGCGAAAACCACGTGCTGCGCATCGGCACCGACGTGAAGCTCTCGCGCGGGAACCTCGTGGAAGCGCCCTATAGCGCCGTCACCGGCCTCGCCACCGCGTTCCGCAAGGCGGGCGGGCGGCAGTCCGACCTCGGCTTCTATATCGAGGACGACTGGACCATCGGCCAGTTCGTGCTGACCGCTGGCGGCCGCCTCGACCGCTGGACCATCACCGACGGCTACTACCATCAGGTGAACCCCGCGGGCGTGGTGACGCAGGACACCCGCTACGCCGACCGCGACGGCTGGAACGCCAACGGGCGCGGCGGGATCGTGTGGAATGCCGGCACCGCCGTGTCGCTGCGCGCCGCCGCCTATACCGGGCTGCGCCTGCCGACGCTGAACGAGCTGTACCGGCCCTTCGTGGTGTTCCCGATCACCACCAATGCCAATGCCGGCCTCAAGCCTGAACGCCTGCGCGGTTACGAGGCGGGCGTGGACTTCCACCCCTCCGAGGCGCTGAACCTGTCGATCACGGCCTTCGACAACTACCTCAAGGACGCCATCGCCAACGTCACTTTGTCCTCCACCGTGCGCGAGCGGCAGAACGTCGATTCGATCCATGCGCGCGGGATCGAGGCAAGCGCCGACCTCAAGCTGGGCAAGGTCGATCTGTCCGGCTCGCTGTCGTGGACCGACGCCAAGGTGAAGGCGACCGCCGCGCAGATCGCGCTCGACGGCATGCGCCCGGCGCAGGTGCCCAAGCTCGCGGCCAGCGGGACGGTGGCATGGGCACCCGCCGACGGCTGGCGCCTTGCTGCTACCCTGCGCCGCACCGGTGCGCAGTACGAGGACGACCTTCAGGTCGACACCCTGCCCGCCGCGACGACGCTGGACCTTTACGCGCAAGTGCCGATCACGCGCTTTGCCTCGCTGGTCCTGCGCGCCGAGAACCTGACCGACGAGACGATCGTGACGCGCAATGCGGGCGGCTCGATGGATCTGGGCCAGCCGCGCACCTTGTGGGCGGGGTTCAAGCTGGGCCTGAACTGACTGGGCCTGAACTGACTGGGGTTGCGCTGATCGGCAAGGCGGGGCATCGCGAGGGCATGGCCATCGCGGTGATCTCCGACATTCACGGCAACCTCGGCGCGCTCGACGCGGTGCTGGCGGACGTGGCCGCGCGCGGGGTGCGCCGGGTGGTGAACCTCGGCGACATCCTCAGCGGCCCGCTCGACAGCGTAGGCACGGCGGAGCGGCTGATGGCACTCGGGCTTGAGACGATCCGGGGCAACCACGAGCGCCAGCTGCTCGAACAATCGCGCGCCGAGATGAACCTTTCCGACGCCGCCACCGATGCCGTGCTGCAGCCGCGCCACCGCGAATGGCTGGCCTCGCTGCCGGTGGACATGTGGCTGGAGAGCGACCTCTACGCCTGCCACGGCTCCCCGCGCGGCGATCTGGAATTCCTGCTGGAAACGGTCGAGCCCACCGGCTGCCGCGCCGCCACCCCAAAAGAGATCGCCGAGCGGCTGGGCGGGATCGACGCCCCGCTGGTGCTCTGCGGCCACTCGCACAAGCAGCGGGCGGTGCGCCTCGATGACGGGCGGCTGGTGGTGAACCCCGGTTCGGTCGGCCTGCCCGCCTTCGCCGACGACCAACCGCATCCCTACGTCATCGAATCGGGTTCGCCCGAAGCGCGCTATGCCGTGATCGAGCGCGGGCCGGATGGCTGGGAAGCGGAGCTGCGCGCCGTCGCTTACGACTGGACCGCCGCCGCCCGCCGCGCTGCCGAGGGCGGGCGCGAGGACTGGGCGCGCGCGCTGGCCACGGGATACGCCTGAGATGACCCGCTTCACCGTCAACGACCGCCCCGTCCAGTTCGAGATGGACCCGCGCACGCCGCTGCTGTGGGCGCTGCGCGATGCGGCCAACCTCACCGGCACCAAGTACGGCTGCGGTGTGGGCGATTGCCATGCCTGCACCGTCATGGTCGATGGCGCCGCGCTGCGATCGTGCCTCATCACGCTGGCCGAGTGCGAGGGCCGCTTCGTCGTCACCGTCGAGGGCCTGTCGCGCGACCGCTCGCATCCGGTGCAGCAGGCGATGGTGGCCGAGCAGGCGGTTCAGTGCGGGTTCTGCACGCCCGGTATCGTGATGAGCGCCGCCGCCCTCCTCGCCCGCAACGCCAACCCAAGCGAGGCCGAGGTCAAGGCGGCGATCCCGAACTTGTGCCGCTGCGGCGTCCAGCCCCGGCTCGTGCGCGCCATCCAGCGCGCCGCCGCCGTCGCCCGCCGCGAAGAGAAGATCGACGCCGCGCCGGTCCCCGGCGGCTCTGGCAGAATTCCGGCGATGGTCCCGGACACGAAAGGACAGACCCCATGAGAGCCACCATCTGGCACAACCCCAAGTGCGGCACCTCGCGCAAGACGCTGGCGATCCTCGAGGAAACGCCGGGCGTCGAGGTTACGGTGATCGAATACCTCAAGACCCCGCCGAGCGCTGAAAAGCTGGCGCAGCTCTACCGCGACGCCGGGATCAGCCCGCAGCAGGGCCTGCGCATCCGCGGCACCGATGCCGAGGAGCGGGGCCTGCCGCAAGCGGACGACGCCGCCGTCCTCGCCGCGATGGCCGCCGACCCGATCCTGATCGAGCGCCCGCTGGTCGAGACCGACAAGGGCGTGCGGCTTTGTCGCCCACAGGAAACGGTTCACCAGATTCTCTGACCCGGTTTCCCCATCCGGCGCGTTCCGGCAACGCGCCATCGCCTTGCATTGGCAGGGACAATCTGCCACCGCATGGCAAATCCGTGACATGACAATATTGCGAGAGCCTTCCTCAGCATGACCAGCACCGAGCTTGCCCGACAGCCTTTGGCCCACCGGATCAGGCAGAAGATCAAGCAGGGCATGGGGCCTTGGGGCGTGTTCCTCGAAGGTTTCATCCGCAACCCCGTGATGGTCGGCTCGATCGTCCCGTCCTCGCGCTTCACCATCAACCGCATGCTGTCGAAGGTGGACTGGGCGAACACGAAGCTGTTCGTCGAGTACGGCCCCGGCGTCGGCACTTTCTGCCAGCCGGTGCTCGACCGCCTGCCGCGCGACGGCATGCTGATCGTCATCGACACCAACCCGATGTTCATCGACTACCTGCGCCGCACGATCAGCGACAGCCGCTTCGTCGCGGTCAACGGCTCGGCGGCGGACGTCGAGGAGATCGTGCGCGCGCACGGGCACGAAAAGGCGGACTACGTCCTGTCGGGCCTGCCGTTCTCGACCCTGCCCAAGGGCGTGGCGCCCGCCATCGCCTCGGCCACCTACCGCGTGATCCGCAAGGGCGGCGCGTTCCTGGTCTACCAGTTCCGCCCCAAGGCGCGCAGCTACATGGCCCCGCACTTCAAGCGCATCGACGACGCGATCGAACCGATCAACGTCCCGCCCTGCTTCATGTGGTGGGGCTGGAAGGACGAGGATTGACCTGAAAATCCTCCCTGTCGCGAAGCGATGGGGAGGGGGACCGCCGACGCAGTCGGGGGGGGGGGGGGGG
>NZ_ALVC01000376.1:0-7465 GCF_000293195.2 Sphingomonas sp. LH128 | reverse complement strand
AGCGCCGCCAGCGCCGCCGTCGAGGCGGCCGACCTAGTGTTGATCCCTTGCCGCCCCAGCGCGTTCGATTTGGCGGCGATCAAGACGACCGCCAGCCTTGTGAAGATGCGCGGCAAGCCCGCTTTCGTGATCTTCACGGCGGGAAGTCCGACCGCGCCGCGCATGTATGACGAGGCCGCGCAGCTCGTGCAGGATTATGGGCTGGACGCCTGCCCCCACCATATCGCCGATCGTGCCGCCTTCCGCCATGCGGCGGCCGAGGGCAAGACCGCGATGGAGATCGAGCCGAACGGCAAAGCGGCCGACGAGGTGCGCCAGCTTTACAAGTGGACATGCCAGCATGTAAACATGCAAGCATCTAGGAAGCGGAGGGCCAGCGCATGAGCAGCCGGAAAGGATCATTGCTTGCATTGCGGGATCGCGATCCCGCGCCAGCGCCGGCGACGGCCGAACCGGAGGGGAGGGCGGCCGCGCCGATCGCCCGCAGCACCGGCGCAGGCACCGGCAACGTATCGAGCAGCAGCCCGGTCGCGCCGAGCCGTCAGGGCAAGAAGGCGATGACGGGCTATTTCAGCCCGGAAATGTCCTTCGCCATGCACATGACCGCGCGCAAGCACGGCATGAGCCTGCAAGACGCGATGGCCGAGGCGTTCAACGACTGGCTGCGCAAAATGGGGGAAAGCCCTGTAGGTAAGTGAGCATGTTCACATGCAAACATGCGGGCATGTTTACTTTGTAGGCGATGACTTGATGCCGTTGAGGTCTGGCTCTTTGATGGCTTGTAGCGGACAGAGTGAAATCATGCGTTTTGAAGACAGCTACATTGGACAACTGCGGCCTTTGGTGGGAAGCCGCACACTGATTGTACCTGGCTTTCGTGCGCTGATCTTCGACAAGACTGACGCCTTTCTTGTTATGCGACGTGCGGACACTGGTTTGTGGGGTTTGCCGAGCGGCAGCATGGAACTTGGAGAAAGCGCGGCGCATATGATTGAGCGCGAGGTGCAAGAGGAAACAGGCCTGCACATAGCCAGTTCCATCATTTATGGCATCGCTTCTGAGCCGGGAAGTGAAACGCACGTTTATCCTAACGGGCACCGCATCCAGAATTTTTCCATTCTAGCGGCAGTCCACGACTGGGTAGGAACTCCTGTCGCAATAGATGGCGAGGCGGTAGATTTAAGGTTCGTAGGGGACATCGAGGAGATTCCCACCGACAGCCGTGTAGAGCAGGAGATGAGATGCGTTGCGGCGTATCAGCAGTATATCCAGACCGGAATGTTTCAGCTTCTATGATCAGATCGTCCAAGCTGCCGACGCTCTTTCACTGATGTTTGCATGTGGGCATGAACGCTTGACAGCAGGGAGCGGTATCAGCGCAGCGGCTTGCGTTCGTGCCGCTTTTTGCAGAAGCCGAGAAAGGCGGCGCGGGGACTTTTCAGTTCGGGCTTGCCCATGTCGTGCCACCACGACACCCATTCGTCATAAAGCGCGTAAACGTCATACCCCGGCGCGGCCGTCTTGGCGTCGTGCATGGTTTCCGGGTCGATATAGGGCGCATCGTCGCCGGCGCTGGCGACCGGATCGGGCTTGGACTTGAGGCCCGAGCGGTTGCGGAACAGGATCACGTCATCATCCATCGTCACCGCATAATCGGGGAAATGGCCGTGGTCCGCGTCATGCTCGCAGACCTTCTTGACTAACGCCCGGAACACCCGGAGAGGGCTGTTCGAGCCGCATTTCTTCTGTAGCAGCTCTAGGCCGATCTTCCATTCGTCCTTCACGCCGCAATGCTTGCGGGCCAGCTCATACATGCGCCGCTCGAACGGCTTGCGGAGCCGGAAATAGTCCCGGTGGAGCGTCAGGACGTTCTTGCTGATAACCGAGCGATAGACCCAATCCGACAAGGTGATTTCGAGATCGAGCATTCGCCCGTCGAACGTCTTGCGGGTGATCTTGGCTTCTTCGATCAGGCCGAAAATCCGCGTTTCCTCGACGCCGCCTGTTTGAATGTTGGTCCGCACCGTGGTCCCGCGCAGGCGGGTGAGGGCGTCGGCCATCAGCCGATAGCCTTCGCCGCTGGTTTGCCGGTTGGTGGCGACGAGCATGTCATAGGCTTGCAGGCGCACCGTGCGGCTAGGTTGCTCGCCCTGGTTCATCTTCGCGACGAGCTGCGAAATGCAGTAGATCAATATGTCCTTGTCGTGGATCGTCGCCAGCCCCTTGCCCGAGGGGATAATCTCGATGACGTTGCCGTTATGCTCGTAGCGCCGCGTCCGGTTGTCCGGCTTGGTCGAGAGCGAAAACACCGGATGCTCCATCGAGGCCATGTCATCCTTGGGGATGGCGTCCAGCACGTCGCAGATGAACAAGTCCTGGTTGGGGTGGCGCACCGGCAGCAGCGGCGTGCGATCGTCGCCGTCCACGGCGGAGGCCAGCGCGGCGATCGGCGCGTCAAACAGGGAAGGGGAGGGGTCTATCGTCATTTCACTAACGCCAGAGCTACTATCGTCATTTCACATACGCAAGCGGATTATCGTCATTTCAGATTCACTGCCGCGCTATCGTCATTTCGATTACGCTTGAGAGGGGGGCAAGGCAGGCCAGGTGCTATCGTCATAGTGGATTCGCCTTTTCGTCACTCTGGATTCGCCTTTTCGTCAGAGCGGATTCACCCCACGGCAAATTTGGCCCAAAAAACCGAGGACTTCCGCGTGTTTCCGAGCGTCGCCGATTCCCGTAACACATCACTAAACCCATATTTTAACACTAGGCGGCGCTGTGGATAACTTCGGGCCGTTGTGCTGTCCGCCAATGCCGAAGGAAGAAAAGCGCCGCCTCTTGGGGGCTTCGCCCCCGCCGGCTCGCGGCCTTCGGCCGCCCCGGATCGCTAAAGCGATCCTCCCACCCGGCATCCCCATGATGAGCCGGCTACGCCGGCACGCTTTTGTTTGTTTGGGATATGCCGCACCCATAGCGCCCCTGCCGCCCGCTCACCGCCAAGACCCACCGTTGCAAATGGCTTTCCAGAAAAGCCAAGCGGATAGGTGGCGCTCCGATCGAGAGGACAGGGAAGGCGGAAACGTCCCCACAGGCGCGATTTCCGGGCCGCCCAGCGCCATTCTGGCTCTCGGACAGACCCCCGGTGTTGGAACCGCCTATGGCGCTCTACGGACTTCCCAGGACGGGCCGATTTTTCGGCGCGAGATCCGTTTAAACGCCGCCCCGCCGGATCGGATGGGCGAGCACCCATCGACCGTTGAATATCCGCCACCCGATTATCCCCGCGCCGACACCAAGCAGGCCGCCTACCACATAGGCAGCGGGCGCATCGTCCGGCACGAAAAAGCCGCCAACGACATAGCCGCCGATCGCAGCGGTGCGCGTCACCGCGCCGTAGATCGCGGCGACCTTGCCATGATCGGCGGGCGGGCACTCGGATTGCAGCAGGGTCCGCACGGCGACATTGTGAACGCTGTTCGCCCCACCGCCGACGATGAAGGCGATAGCGACAATCACGAGGCTTACGGGCGCAAGACCGATCAGCAGCATAGTCGCGCCCATGATCGCGGCGGTCCCAAACGCAGCCAGGCCGATCCTGCGGCCGATGATCCGTTCGGCCAGCGCCGCGCCGACCAGCATTCCGGCGGCCCACAAGGCAGTCAGCACCCCGAACGTGGCAGGGCCGCTTTTCAGGCTCATGATGATGAGGAACACGAAGGCGACATCGGCAATGGCGGTCGCGAACACTTCAAGACTGAGCGCGCCTGTCGCCACCATCACGCGCCGATTGCCGAGCAGCGGCCGATAATCGGCAAGCAGCGTGGATTTTTCCGTCTCATGCTCCTGCGGCGCGCGGCGCAGGCCACTCATCGCGACGATGAGCAGCAGCAGGACGAAACTGGCGGCGTCGATCAGGAGGGCGTTTTTCGATCCCATCCAGCCCACCAGCACGCCGCCGGCGACAGGACCGGCGAGCATCCCGAGGCTGCGGACCATTTCCAGAAAGCTGTTGGCGCGCGCGAGCGTCATGCCGAGCGCGCTTGCCAGAATTGGGATCAGCGCGAAGCTGGCCGCGCTGGTGATCGTGAACAACACACTGAGTAGAGCGGCCCCGACGAGCGTGAATGCGGGATAGTAGGCGATGAGCGCGATCACCGTCGCTTGCAGCGCCGACACCAAGACCAGCATGCGGGCCGCGTCCCTGCGGTCGATCAGCCGGCCCGCCCAGGGCGCGGCGATGAGGCCCGGAAGCAGCTCGGCGACCAGCAGCGCCGGCACGCCATAGGCGGGGGCGTTCTCGGCGGTGCGGAACATCAGCGTCAGCAGCGTGATTTCGTCGCCGATCGTCGAGACGGTCAGCGCGGCCAGGACCAGCCAACCCCAGCCTTGCCGGAAGGCGACCGTCATCTATCAGGGGGCGTTTGCGGGAGGGGGCGGAATCCTACGCCAAGCTCGCCCAGATAGCCGGCGCGAGATCTTACTTGTTGCTGCCTTCTACGGTCGCGCCAGAAAGGCGACGGCTCAGTTCTATCCGGCGATGGCTACGCATTTTGAAGGTGTCTGGCCCAACGCGCCGATACTCAATGAAGCCGAGAGAACGCCAAAATCGCTCTGCCGCTTCATTCGCTTCCAGCACGGCCAACCGAATCTCTGTGGCACCTCTCGCAGCGGCCCAGCTTTCGACCGTCGAGTAAATTGAGCGTCCGACGCCACGACCACGCTGTGCGGCATCTACGATCATGAAGCCGAGATACCATGTGCCATCACGCGGATAATCGCGGAGGATGGCCGCGATTGCATATAGGCCGCCAGGCCCCTTCCATCCCAGGACAGCTTGATTGTGGGCGCTCTTTTCGGGCGGCACATCGGAGAAAAGCTCGCGAGCATCGTCCAGCGTGGGCGCGGCCCCGTCCTGCAACAGGAAATAGTCGCTGCAACGGTTGTACAGGTCTGCAACGTCTGCGGCGTCCGCTTGGGTAAGTTTGATCGGGGCTCCCGTCATCATCATCGCGTTTTGGCAGCAAGCACGCGCTGACCGTAATCCCGGAGTTCCCCGTTGGGACCGACA
Organism: Sphingomonas sp. LH128; assembly: GCF_000293195.2. Taxonomy (NCBI): domain Bacteria; kingdom Pseudomonadati; phylum Pseudomonadota; class Alphaproteobacteria; order Sphingomonadales; family Sphingomonadaceae; genus Sphingomonas; species Sphingomonas sp. LH128. Next base: position 2,394 of record NZ_ALVC01000376.1, on the reverse strand, counting down.
TAGCGGTAGAGAGTGACGCGCTCGATCCCGAGTTCCTTGCAGAGGTCGGAAACGGACGTGTCGCGTTGGGCCATAGCAGCCTGAGCGAGCCGCACCTGGGCCTTGGAGAGGGCGAACTTGCGGCCACCCTTGCGTCCCCGCGCGCGGGCAGCGGCCAGGCCAGCCATGGTGCGCTCGCGGATCATATCCCGCTCAAACTCCGCCAGTGTGGCAAAAATGCCGAACACCATCCGGCCCGATGGCGTCGTGGTGTCGATCTGCGCGCCCTTGCCGGTGAGCACCCGCAGACCGATACCGCGATCCGACAGATTCTGCACCGTGCTGACCAGGTGGGTGAGCGTTCGGCCGAGCCGGTCGAGCTTCCAAACGATGAGGACATCGCCGTCGCGCAACGATTTCAGGCAGGCGGCAAGACCGGGGCGATCATCACGGCTACCGGATGCACGATCATCATAGATATTGCCTGGCTCGACACCGGCAGCGCGAAGGGCATCGTGCTGCAGGTCGAGCGACTGCGAGCCGTCGGCTTTGGACACGCGGGCGTAGCCGATCAGCATGGATCACAAACGAAGGTTTGAGGCGGTGACGAACATGAGCACATAAGATTGGGCTATTGTGTATCTTAACCAGCATCTCAATCAAGCTATCTCAAACCGTAGCTCGGAAAGAATAAGGAGCATGTATGCCGCGTCGCGTGACCCTGACCGATCGACAGCGCGAGGCGCTGCTTCACTTGCCGGTCGATCAAGGTGAGCTGCTGCGGCACTATACCCTCAGCGATGAGGATCTCGGGCATATCCGCCAGCGCCGGCGCGCCCACAATCGTTTTGGCTTCGCGCTGCAACTGTGCGTCCTGCGCTACCCGGGCCGGGTGCTCGCTCCTGGCGAGTTGATCCCGGCGCAGGTATCGGATTTCATCGCGGCCCAGCTCGGCCTGACCAGCGACGATCTACTCCTCTATGCCGCGCGCGAGGAGACCCGGCACGAGCATCTGGCGGACCTTCGCCGAATCTACGGCTATCGCTCCTTTTCGGGGCGGGGCGCACGGGATTTGCGCGAATGGATCGCTCGGGAAGCCGAGGCGGCGACATCGAATGAGGATCTTGCCCGTCGCTTCGTTGCGGAGTGTCGCCGCACCCGCACGATCCTTCCCGGCTCCTCGACGATCGAGCGCCTTTGCGCCGATGCGCTGGTTGAGGCCGAGCGCCGGATCGAGGATCTTATCGCCCATCGCATCACGCCAACCCTGAGCGAGAATTTGGCTCACCTGTTGGAGGATACGGTGGATGGTCGCGTCACGCGCTTCGTATGGCTGCGACAGTTCGAGGTTGGCGCAAATTCAGCAGCCGCTAACCGGCTGATGGATCGACTGGAATATCTTCAAAGGTTCGATCTTCCGGCGGATTTGCTGGACGGCGTGCCGGCGCATCGTGTGACCCGGCTTCGCCGGCAGGGCGAGCGCTATTACGCCGACGGCATGCGTGATCTGCCCGAAGACAGGCGGCTTGCGATCCTCGCTGTCTGCACCCTGGAATGGCGGTCATCGCTGGCCGATGTCATCGTGGAGACCCACGATCGCATCGTAGGCCGTCTCTATCGGGCCTCCGAACGCCTTTGCAACACCAGGATCGCCGACGAAAAGGCGGCCGTTCGGGACACGCTGAAGTCCTTTGCCGAAATCGGTGGTGCTTTGCTTGGAGCGCAGGACGATGGCACGGCCCTGGACGGGATAATCGCCACCGGGCCTGGCTGGGAACGGTTCAGAACCCTTGTCGCCACGGCCTCCGCGCTGACCAACGTGCTCGCGGCCGACCCGCTCAGCCGTGTGCTGGACGGCTATCACCGTTTCCGCCTCTACGCGCCCAGGATGCTGCGCCTGCTCGACATGCAGGCGGCGCCGATCGCCACGCCTCTTCTGGGGGTGACTACACGAAAGTGACGTATCTGCACGCTAAGGGCGAACAAATCCGGTACGATGCCAGCAGATGCTATTCGCAGGCTTTCCTGCCCCTTTTATGTGGTGCCGCCCTACGGGCGCCGATATGGGAGGGCGGCAATCCGATTGACCAACGATCGAGGTAGAACCCTGCTCGCCAAATATGTGAGCTGGTTGCCCATCCCCGGTATGGCGAAGGATTGCCGATAAACCAGAGCGTGGACTGCATGGGCCGCGCACCGGTCAACGTCCATCAAACCCAACCTCCCCCACTTCAAATCGCTGAGGGCAGCCATGTCTGTGTCGATTCCACCGGGTGCAAAAGACCCAACACTCACTCCCGTCCCGGCAAGCTCCACGGAAAGCGCTCGCATGAGGGTGCTCACATAGGCTTTCGACGCGCCGTAGACCGCTTGGAAGGGCACGGATGTTTCGCCCGCCAGGCTCGACACGGCGAT